>CALHQT010000035.1:0-2285 GCA_938038135.1 uncultured Atopobium sp. | reverse complement strand
AGTAAGGATGTTAACGCCACACGTCTGAGTGCGGATGAGCTCAAGAAACTTGTGGTAGAGAATCTTGGCGAGGGTGCAGCAAACGTTTCTGAGGTTGCTCACTCATCCGAGCTCTTTGCTTACACTGCAACCACTACCGAAAAGAAGCTCTTTGGTCTTCTCACCAAAAAGCGCACGGCACTTCGTCTTATTGATTCTGAGGGCGTAATAAGGTTGCAGCGTCCAAACGCTGAGGTACTTCAAGAGACCATTAGCTCTTGGCGCAAGGGTGTAACAGCCCTGGTAGAGGACTTGACCGTATATAACGACGGTGGAGCCAATCTGCCAAACGTCTATGTGGTAGTTGGTAAGCGCATTATCGATCTGTCTGGAATGACTTCCCTTGAGCAGATCTTGAGCCTTGCAGCAGTGGAGCTGGGCGGCTACCCATCTGACGAGCCTGTTATCATCGCTGCTACGCTTCGTTTGGGTGACTAAACTCATATGCAGAACGCAGATGACACTTTGGCGAGAAAATCGGTGAGCCTTGAAGCGGAGTCTATTTCTGACTCTGCTTCACGGTTTCCGTTCCCAACTCGTGAGCTTGCGCGTAAAGAGCTCTTGTGGGATCGCTCTGTTGCTCGTATTCCTGAAGAGGATAAAGAGCGCGTGATTGATTTAGCTTGGTCAAAAGGTGAGTCTGCTGCGCATATGGTGTTTGAAGAATCAAACGGTCAAAGTGACTTTTTTCAGATCTGCAAAGATGCAGGTTTGACTATTATCAAAAAAGATATTGATTGCGTGTATGGTAACCAGCGTTATTTCAGTGATTATGTTTCTGGCACAAAGGAAATCACACTCTATGAGCAGTCGTGTGCGCTGTGGGCAAAACAAAATCAACTCGAGCTGCATGATGCTCAAAATCTTATTTTGATGCATGAGTTTTTTCATGTGTTGGAGACAACTCGTCTTGGATTAACCAGCAAAGAATACACCGTTCCGCTTATTACTATTGGTCCTTGTAAGCTGGGAAAAACAGGCATTCACGCACTATCTGAAATTGCAGCACATGCGTTTACCAATACTTACTACGAATTGCTACATAACATTTCTGGCACAGGAGGAAACAATGAATCATAAAGAGATTACCTGGAACAACCTACAGATTCCTGTTGTTGGAAGCTTTGATGTGGTCATTATTGGCGGCGGCGTTTCTGGATCTGCTTGTGGAATTCGCTGCGTCAACGAGGGTCTCTCTACACTTATTGTGGACAAGTCAAATCTGCTTGGGGGCTCTGCTACACGAGCGCTTGTGTGCCCTATGATGCCGTCATATGTGCGCCATCTGCCAGTTCTTTCTACCATCGAGCAGCAGCTCTTGGCTTCAGGTGACGCTACGCGTGACGATTACACTACCATGATCTGGTTTGCTCCTGAGCGTTTGGGAGAAGTGTATGAGCAGCTCTACACCACTAAAGGTGGACAAATCCTCTATGACACGTCTCTCGTAGCTGCGGTTCTATCTGATGCCGGTGACGAGAAAACCATCACATATGCAATTCTTGCTTCAACTGAAGGTTTGATTGCTGTATCAGCTCAAACGTGGATTGATGCTTCAGGCGATGCAGTTTTGTCTAGAGCCGCTGGTGTACCAGTTGCAGCTGGTGATGAGGACGGCATCAATCAGGTTTGCAGCTTGCGTTTTACCATGGGTGGAATTGATGTTGAGCGCTATAGAGATTACGTGCTCTCACTTGATGATCACTTCTCGCCATTGGTCGAAGGATATTTCTTTGAGTCCGCGATGGTTGCAGGTAAGAATTTTAAGCTGGAGCCAAAGTTCCGTGAGGGAATTGAAGCAGGCATTCTTGAAGAAGAGGACCTGCGCTATTACCAGATTTTCTCGCTTCCTGGAAAGCCAGGTTGCATGGCGCTAAACTGTCCGCATATTGCAAGCATGCGTACAAACACCTCGGGAGCTGCGCGTTCTAACGCAACAGTTGAGGCGCACGCTCGCATTCGCCGATTAGTTACGTTTTTACAGCGCATGATGCCTGGATTTGAGCAAAGCTACCTTATGGAGCAGGCTTCATTGTTAGGTGTTCGTGAGAGCTGGCGCGTTGAAGGTCAGACAATGCTTACCGAGGAAGATTACGTCAACCAGGCTCGATTTGACGACGGTCTTGTTCGCGGCGATTGGTACATTGACGTTCACTCCAATAAGGGCGGACTCTTCCACAAAAACACCTACGAGCAGGGTGACTATTACGAGATTCCATTCCGTTCAATGGTTACCAAACATATCA
>CALHQT010000034.1:0-3892 GCA_938038135.1 uncultured Atopobium sp. | reverse complement strand
GTGCTCTGCTCAACAACTTCAAACTGATTGAGACGAGCAATGCCGTGACGCGCTAGAGAGATGGTGCCTTCCGCAGACTCTGCCTTGCCGTCTTTGAGAACGCCAACAATGGGGAAGAGGATAGGGGCACGTCTTGGCCACCAGTTGGAATCTCCCTGCCAGAGGTATTCGGACTCACCTTTACATAAGCTCATGAGCTGCGCGCCCATGGTGTCAATTGAAGCGGTAAGAGAGTTGCTAGAAATAGAAATAATTTCAGACATAGATGCCTCCAGCTAAAGAATAAGCCAGCCTCTTTTGAGACTGGCTTAGTATACCAAGTTAGAAGAGCAGAAAGACTAGTTGTTGTCTGCCATCTGAGCCTGAACAGCAGTGATTGCAACAACACCAACAATATCGTCAGCGGAGCAACCACGGGAGAGGTCGTTAACAGGACGAGCAATGCCCTGAAGGATTGGACCGTATGCCTCAGCGCCACTGAAGCGCTGGACAAGCTTATAGCCAATGTTTCCAGCCTCAAGGTTAGGGAAGACCAGGATGTTTGCGTTTCCTGCAACCTTTGAGAATGGAGCCTTGAGCTTACCAACCTCAGGAACAAGAGCTGCGTCAAGCTGAAGATCGCCGTCGAGTGCAAGCTCAGCGTTCTTCTCGTGAGCAAGCTTTGTAGCCTCCTGGACCTTCTCGGCAGTTGCGCCGCCAGCAGAGCCCATGGTGGAGTAGGAGAGCATAGCAACGCGAGGCTCGTCGCTCATGAATGCGCGCCAAGAATCAGCGGAAGCAAGAGCAATCTCGGAGAGCTCCTCTGCAGATGGATCAATGTTAAGGCCGCAGTCAGCAAAGAGCAGGGTGCCGTCCTCGCCAAAGTCAGTAGTGGTGCTCATGATGAAGAATGCAGAAACAAGCTTGGTACCAGGAGCAGTCTTGATGATCTGCAGAGCAGGCCTAAGGGTGTTTGCGGTAGAGTGGCAAGCGCCAGAAACCAGACCGTCAGCATCGCCCATCTTGACCATCATGGTTGCAAAATAGGTAGCGTCGTTCATCTGCTTGCGAGCTTCCTCAATGGTGACGCCCTTACGAGCACGAAGTTCAGCAAACTTCTGAGCATATGCCTCATGACGCTCGTCAGTAGCAGGGTCTACTACCGTTGCACCTGGAACATCAATCTGCTCAGGATCGCCAAGAATAATGACCTTTGCAATACCCTCTGCAACAATCTTCTTTGCTGCATCAATGGTACGCTGGTCCTCACCCTCTGGAAGAACAATAGTCTTTACGTCGGACTTAGCGGTTTCTTTCATACGGTCAAGAAACTTGCTCATGTGTCGTGCTCCAATCATACTTTGATATCTGTGCCTCGTTGAATTTTGCACTTCTCAGCTTGCAATTTGTATAAAAGCCAGACACAAAAAGCCAAGAAATGCATTTTCACACAATTGAACATTTTACGCCTAACGGCAGAGCTTTGCGCCCCGCATGACTCACTTTATGGCCACGTGTTAAAATGAGTGAAGTTTCACATACAAATCCTGCGCACTTAGGCGCACACGGAGGTTTACATGTCTATCAATCATGGTCTTCCTGCCGGTTTTAACCCCGACAACTACGATGTGATTGTTGTTGGAGCTGGCTATGCAGGTGCAGTTGTTGCTCGCCGTATGGCAGAAAACTGCAACTCAAAGGTAGCAATCTTTGAGCGCAGAAACCACATTGCCGGCAACGCTTACGATCGCCTTGATGACGCAGGCGTTCTTGTTCACGAGTACGGTCCACACATCTATCACACCATGAGTGACCGCGTTCACCAGTTCCTCTCGCGCTTTACTGATTGGACTGACTATCAGCACAAAGTTCTAGCCAACATTAATGGTCAGCTGATGCCTGTTCCTTTTAACCACCAGTCTTTGAAGCTTGCCTTTGGAGAAGAGCGTGGCGAGAAACTCTATCAGAAGCTGGTTCTTACGTTTGGTGAGAACGTCAAAGTTCCTATCATGGAGCTTCGCGAGAAGAACGATCCAGATCTGGAAGAGATTGCCGACTACGTTTACGAGAACGTTTTTCTGCACTACACCATGAAGCAGTGGGGTAAGACTCCAGACCAGATTGACAAGTCCATCACAGGTCGCGTTCCAATCTTTGTTGGTGATGACGATCGCTATTTCCCTGGTGCAACCTATCAGGGCATGCCAAAAGAGGGCTACACCAAGCTTTTTGAGAACATGCTTGACCATGATTTGATTGACGTCTTCCTAGATGTTGATGTCCGTGACATCATGAAGCTCACCGCTTCTAACGTGGCTGTTTGCGAGAAACCATTTGCAGGTGAGGTAATCTACACCGGTCCTCTGGATGAGCTCTTCAACCTTGATCAGGGTGCCCTGCCATATCGTACGCTTGATATGCAGTTTGAGACCCTTGACCAAGATCAGTTCCAACCTGTTGGTACCGTCAATTACACCACCAGTGAGGACTTTACTCGTATCACCGAGTTCAAGAATATGACTGGTCAGGTTCTTCCTGGTAAAACAACCATCATGCGTGAGTACTCACACGCATATGTTCCAGAAAGTGGCCAGACCCCTTATTACGCTATTCTTGAGCCAGAAAATCAGGAGCTCTATCGCTCTTACAAGGAGCGCACCTCTGGCATTCTGAACTTCCACGCAGTTGGTCGCCTTGCTGAGTATCGTTACTACGATATGGATGGCGTTGTTGCTTCTGCACTGGAACTTTCTGACGAGCTCATTGCTCATCAGGCATAGGGAGTTTGCATGAAAAAGACAATTACCTTTGGTATCCCATGCTATAACTCTTCTGAGTACATGGATCACTGTATTGAATCTATTCTTGAGGGCTCTGATTACGCCGATGACGTGCAGATTATTATTGTTGATGACGGTTCTGTAAAAGACGATACTGCTGCTAAGGCTGATGCATGGCAGGAGCGTTATCCAAACATTATCAAAGCGGTTCATCAAGAAAACGGCGGTCACGGCATTGCTGTTATGAAGGCCGTTTCTCATGCAGATGGCGTGTATTTCAAAAACATTGACTCAGATGACTGGGTAGATGGCGATGCTTTGAAGACCTTCCTTCAGCAGCTTCGCACCTTTATTGCTTCTGATAATCCTGTTGACCTGGTTCTCTCTAATTACGTCTACGAGCACGTTGAGGACAACACACAGAACTTTGTAGATTATCGCGATGCTGTTCCTACCAACAAGATTATTGGTTGGGACGAGATTGGCCGCTTCAAGCTGTCTCAGTACCTTCTGATGCATGCAATTACGTACCGCGTTGAGGTTTTGCGCTCTGCAAACATTCAGATGCCTGCACACACTTTCTATGTAGATAACGTCTACGCCTACGTTCCATTCCCTAAGGTAAAGACTATCTACTACGTTGACGTTGACCTGTATCGTTATTTCATTGGCCGAGACGATCAATCAGTTAACGAGAAGGTCTTAACAAGTCGCGTTGATCACTATTGGCGTGTTGCTCGCAATATGATGCACGCATATCACATCTACGACGACATCTCTTCTCCACGTCTTCAGACGTACATGATGAGTTACTTCACTATCATTATGGCTATCTGCTCAGTCTTCTCTAAGATGAGCGACCGCGAGGATGCCATGGATCAGTTGGAGGAGCTCTGGGATGAGCTTCGCGCCTACGATAAGAAGATGTACCGCAAGGCTCGCTATGGCCTTGTAGGCACCGCTACAAACCTTCCTGGCAAGATTGGTAAGACAGTCACCATCGGTGGTTACCGTGTAGCTCAGAAGGTTGTTAAGTTCAACTAAACGTTCTTTCAAATTTAAAAGCAAAACCCTTGCATCCTGAACTGCCTCCCATTTCTTGGACATAAGAAATGGGAGGCAGTTCATATGCG
>CALHQT010000033.1:0-3891 GCA_938038135.1 uncultured Atopobium sp. | reverse complement strand
CATTCAGACATGGCGAGAAAATCAGGCTCCATGGAGGGGTAATCTCGAGCACGCTTTAAACCCCGCCTGAAAAGTGCAAAGAATCTGTGTTTGGGACACAGATTCTTTGATGAAATCAGGCAGAATCCACCGATTCTTTTACATTTTCAGGCAAAAGTTACAGATTCTTTGCGGAAATCAGGCGCGTAACAGCTGGCATTGCTTTGCGCGCGTCGGGAGGTTTGTCGCCTTGCAGCTACCGCTGGTGAACAGCGCTTTTAGCGGACGGCAACGCCCCAGTTGACGGACATCCAGGTCCAGAGGAAATAGAAAACTGCGGCAATGATGGCCAAAACGATGATGGCGGCAATCAGCGAACCCGCATTTGAACGGCGCTCTTTCCTGACAAAAATGTCGCGCTGGCCCTTAGGAACCTGCAGGTATTGGCCGTAGTGAACATCTTTGCGAAGGTGAGCAATCTCGTTCTTTGGCTTGCGCCAACCCTTCTTCGCGTAAGCGCCCTTGCTGGACTCGAAGCCAGCAGCCTGATTCTCTGGAATCTCGAGTTTCTCGCCCGGCATCGTAAAGTCGCTGATAGGCTCCACTGTTTTGTGATGACGGTGCTGGCGAACGTACGGCTGCTTTGCAGCGTCCTCGCCTGCATTCTCAGAAATCTCAGATGACGAGAAGTGCTGCGCACCAGTCGCGTGAAGCTGGGCATCATCAACCGGCTGGACTTCCTGCTCAAAAGATTCAGCGTATTCAAACTCCTGCTGAGCGTCAGTACGAGAGTCCTGATCCGCAGTTGAAACGTTGTTTTCAAGGTTGTTCGAGGTGTCCACGATGGTCCTTTTGTCGTAGTCTCGCAAAACATTGATATAAAACATGATACCGCAGCGAGCGCAATCCTGCACAGTTTTGCTTGGATATTTGGATGACCACAGGTTGAACACGTGTCGGTCTGTGTGCTGGACCGCGTGTCGGCTCGCGTGTCGGTCCGCGCATCGATGTAGTACATAACAGCAGGATAATCTTAGTCAGTAAGACTTAGAAATTTTATAAAAAGTTGTATAAATTTGTGCAAGCAGGGTACAACAGATGATGAACAACGAAGTGCCAATAACGGCATCTACCAGTAAAGGAGTGGTTACTATGAAGAATGTAGTTCCCTATGATCGTATTGCAAGGAATCTGAGCACGTGGCCATTTGGCTCATTTGATTCTTTCTTTGACGCGCCTTATTCCGCCCTGTCCTCTGTTTCGTCCGATGCATTTGTTATGAACGTTGAGGATGCGGGTCAGTCTTACGTGGTAACGGCCGAGCTACCTGGCGTTTCTAAGGAGAACATCGACGTCGAGCTCAATGAGGGCAGGCTTTCAATCACCGCTACTCGCAAGGAGTCCGAGGAGGAGAAGGCCAAGAACTACCTGCACAAAGAGTCTTCTGAGTGGCAGGCAACTCGTGGCGTGTATCTGAAGGACGCAGCTCGAGAGGGTCTAACTGCAAAGCTTGATGGCGGCATCCTGACCATCACTGTTCCAAAGCAGGATCAGCAGGCTAGCGTCACAAAGATTGTAATCGACTAATACTAGTGCTCTGAGCGGCGGCTTTGACGGTCAGTCAAGCTGCTGCTCAGGCAGTAAGGTGCCTGGTAGTTGACCTGCCAGGCACGTATAGCTGCAGCCGGGCGTACGGCTAGACGTGCCTGTTCAACGCCCGATTACAGGCACCTCGCATAGCGAGAAGATCTTGGAGCTCCAAGGTTTTCTCGCTTTTTTGTTGTCTCGAAACCGGGACGCGCGGTGTGTCAGCGTACACGCGCAGCTTAGAGCGACATCGTCGAGAGGCGCGCAGCTTACAGCGACATTGGCCAATCTTGACTGGCAACGCAGACAGCGAGCGAGCCGTCGGGAGTTTGTGCCTCGGTAAACGCATCATTGAGAGGTTGCGCGCCAACTGCCTCAGCAAGCGTTCTAACTGCGACGCTTGGACGGTTATTCTCGTGAGAGAGGTGCATGCCAATCACACAGCGAGTATTTGGGCCCACAAGCTGCGACAACGACTGCGCAGTGTACTCGTTTGACAGGTGACCGGAGTCTCCGTGGACGCGTTGCTTGAGCACGTACGGATAGGGGCCTGTGAGCAGCATTTGCTCATTATGGTTGGACTCGATAGCAAGAATACGCACGTCAGAAAGGCATTCGAGAGCCTCGGGCGTAAGAATACCTGTGTCGGTGCAATAACCCACGGAGTCCACGATGCGCCTATCAGGGCCGGCAAGAAAATCAAAGCGCATACCCATGGGCTCGCAAACGTCGTGCGAGGTTGGAAACGTACTTATCTCAATGTCTGGAACTGCATCAATATGGACAGAGCCCGCCTGGTCAACAAGGGTAAAGGTGACATTTGAGCAGGAGCTTCTTCTTGAGAGCGCGGCGACAGTGCCTGTTGTTGCAAATACGGGAACATCAAAAGTTTTACTGACTACTGGAAGGCCTGAGACATGATCGGTGTGCTCGTGCGTAATAAAGATGGCTACGAGCTCAGAGAGATTAACGTTCAGCTCCTTAGACCGACGCAGAATTTCTTTTCTAGAGATTCCACAATCAATCATAATGAGACCATCAGGCGTTTCTAGCAGGCTGCAGTTGCCCTTTGATCCGCTCGCAAGAATATGTAGGCGAAACGTGGGATTCATGAATTTCTTTCTACTGAGTGACTTTCGGGTATAACTGTAACAAACACACCGGACAGAAATTGGTGCTAAGTGCCATCCGTACATGCATACTTCAATAAGAAAAGCGCCCTTGCTGCAAAAGGCCAGGCAGATAGCTCGCGTCGAGGGCCGGCAGATGGCTCGCACCGAGGGCAGGCAGATGGCTCGCGTCGAGGACCGGCAGAGGCGCCCGTCATCCTTATGGTCTCGGGCGGAGCTGACTCGATGGCGCTGCTTCACATGGCGGTAACGGAGCCTCTCAACCTTGGTGACGGCGCGGGTTTTGCGCGCGTTGCACAAGAACGCTTACATGTGC
This sequence comes from uncultured Atopobium sp., assembly GCA_938038135.1. GTDB lineage: Bacteria > Actinomycetota > Coriobacteriia > Coriobacteriales > Atopobiaceae > Lancefieldella. Next base: position 879 of record CALHQT010000033.1, on the reverse strand, counting down.
TGCACGTAAACCACCTGCTTCGAGGGGAAGACGCAGATGCTGACCAGCACCTTGTTCAAGCAACATGCGACTCGCTGGGAATTCCCTGCACTGTGCTGCGTGTAGACGTAGCAAAGCTTGCGCAGGAGCGTGACGGCAACGTGGAAGAAATTGGTCGTCGTGTGCGGTATGACACCGCGCGAGAACTCGCTCAAAAACTTTGCGCCGAACAGAGGGTTTCTCGCCAGAAGGCAAAGATTTTGACGGCGCATACGGCCGACGATCGCGCGGAGACGTTCATGATGAACGTGATGCGCGGGTCCGGCATGAGCGGTCTCGCGTCGATTCCTAGGCATCGCGGGCTGATTTATCGTCCGCTGCTCGACTACACGCATGACCAGCTCAAAGATTGGCTGAAGGCCCGCGGTCTGGACTGGCACGAGGACGCCACCAACACCGACACCCACTATTTACGTGCATATATGCGCCATAACGTACTCCCTCTGCTGAAGGCGAGAAACCCGTTGTTAGTGCAGACGGTGTGCAAAATTGCAGATTTGATGACTGACGAAGACGATTATCTTGAGGGAAAGGCCGCTCGCAAGCTAAGGCAGATTACGCTGCGCAAGAGTGAGTCTTCGCTGGTACTTGACGCGCTGAAACTGAGTTCTACCGACGTGGTGATTGCTCGTCGCGTGGTGAGGATTGTGGCAAGGCAGCTGATTCCTGAGGCTTGGCTTGAGTTCAGGCACGTAGATGCTGTGCTTGAAGCAGTTGCTGCAGGAGTTGGCGTGGCTAACCTGCCACAAAACCTTGAGGCGCGCGTTCGTCTGGGCACCGTGACGTTCTCGTTCACGGGCACCGCGAGGAGCGCGGCTGCGAGCTCGGGCGTCGCGAGAA
>CALHQT010000032.1:0-6593 GCA_938038135.1 uncultured Atopobium sp. | reverse complement strand
AGCCAATCGAGGCGAAACTACATGTCGATGAATTTATTGAGTTGACAAAGCAACAAAATGATTACTTTAAGTCTCAGCTTAATAAATTCGACAAATACGTAAGTGATGCCAAGAAAGAGGCTTGGTTTTCTCGAAAGGTCTCTATAGCTTCAATAGCCATCGCTCTAGCGTCTTTATTTGTAGCAATTTTCAAGTAGGCATTTACCGTTTACAGATTATTACCAGTTGGCTTATTTAACAAATGTAGACATGATCTAAACTTCCGCTTAAAGGAGGTGATGTTATGAGACCAACAGAACTTGAACAAATTGCATTAGAGCTTACAAAGTCCATCATTGCAACAGGAAAAGATTTCGACGCTGATTCTGCTGCAAAGCTTTATGTTGATGTGCTTAAGGCTCTAAGCGCAGAGTTCCCAGATTGCCAAAAAAGAAGTCAACAACGAATTCTTTAATTCTGGACTTTAGCGAGAACTCTAATTGCTTCAGCGGCTTTTGTAATGAACTCGTAATCGTCAGAAGTCGCTGAACCATTCTTCCCATTAGTACGAGAAGCAATATCAAGCGATAGTTGAGAAATGCAGTGATTTACCGCAGCCGATACGTCCACATATACTACAGGAGTTTCAATACTCTTAAAATCTAATGACATTTTGTCCACCTTCCAAATGCTTCATTTGCTTCTTTATCCGTTTCAAAACTACCAAGAAACCACAGGTTCCCGCTGTCTTCTTTAACGTAATAAGCACCGTTAAAGCAACTCTTTATAAGGGATACTCCCTTAATGTGAGATATTGTGGTGTGTGGTGCCTTGGCTTTTTCTGGTTCGAGCTTATGCTCGATTTTAGGCTCCCAGTGATATGACCATGCCGAGCCGGTATTTTGAGGTATTGGCATTTTTCTCAGATCTCCATAGAGAATAAAGCTCTTTGTTTTAATAACTAAGAGCGAAGCTTCTGCAAGGACATCACATAGAATCAAAGCGTCTATGTACGCTCTATACGTCTAAAATCCCTTGACGTAGCAAGTCATAAGACTCTACACGATTAACGCAATGACCATGCAACGTTTTTACCGCTACTATTCACGGCTAAGCTTTATTTCTCCAGGTACTCGTAAAACTCAAAATACAAGCAAGCTTTTGTAAGTTTCCCTGGGACGATTTGCGTCTATTCCTTTTACAAGGTACATAGTGCATGGGAAGTGGTCAGTTAGTAATAAAAATGTTTGTTTAACTAACCTTTTGAGCTAAAAAAATATCGCTAATATCACAGTTCAAAAAATGGCACGCAGCTTTTGCTTGTGCGAGGCTCATTTCCTCTTGGTTTTCTTCATAGCGTGCATATGTTTGACGAGTTACACCCAGTGCTTTAGCGATTGCGTTCTGTTTAACGCCTTTCTTGATGCGATATTCTTTTAGGGTTTTCATTTGACCTCCTCTCTGCCTATTTGCAAAACATATGTTAAATAGACAAACCTTGTTTGTCAACAAAAAACTACTAAAATATTTAGAAAATCAAACATAGTGAAAGGCAGAATGACATGTCTTTAGCACAAAATATTAAAAAGCTACGCTTAAATATGGGCTTAACACAGGGAGAACTTGCTGAGAAAATTAATGTAACTAGGTCAACTGTTACTCAATGGGAAACAGGATGGACGCAGCCTAGAATGGGCGCTATTGAAAGAATGGCATCTGTATTTAATGTTTCTGTAAGTGACATTGTTAGTGAAAATGTGCCAGTTATTTCTGGGGCAATGAAGGCAATCTCTAATGGCGAATCATACCTACCTCTTATATCTCTAGGTAGAGTGCATGCTGGAGCGATTGCAGATGAAGAGGTGTATGAAAAGACTGTAAATGTGCCTTCAAATATTGCTAAAAGCCATCCTAGTGCAATGGTGCTAGAGGTAGAAGGTAATTGTATGAACCGCGTTATCCCAGAAGGCTCTCATGTTCTCTTAGACCCAACAATTACACCTTCTAATGGATCTATTGTCGTTGTAGAAACCGAAGACTACCAGGCAATCATGAGACGCTGGTACAAAGGTAGTAAGAGTCTCATGCTCGTAGCTGATAGCTATGAAGAGTTTGAAGACCTTATTTTTACTAGCAACGAACAGTCTATTAAGGTACTCGGTACCGTCGTGTGGTTTCAGGCAGCTAAAGAATTGAATTAGTTGTATGCAGACAAAAAACTAAGTCCGACATATAAAAGTTTGAAGGGACTGTGAAAGGCTAAAGAATATGAAGTTTGGAATACGCAAACCAAGTCTAAAACGCTCAATATCAGCCCGTACAACAGGAAGACTTAAAAGAAGCATTAAAAAAGCCCTTATCCCTGGATATGGAAAGAAGGGAATGGGAATCCTAAAAGATCCTAAGAAAGCTCTCTACAATAAAATTTATAGCAAGCTTACATTTAGTATTTTTAATTTGTTCAAGTAAAACTAGTCATTACAAGAGTTGGCGGTAGAACATTTAGGAGAATGTATGGCTTTCTGGTATCTAGTGTTTCTCGTGGTTGTATTTCTGCTTTTCAAGAAGCGTCATAAGAAAATACAAAATTCGACAAATGGCTTTTACCCAACACCTCCTGCTGGTGCACAAAATATCCCATTGCCTGTATCTCCTCAAGCACCAAAAGTTAAAACTAAACCAAGTAATGTTTCTATAAAAAGAACGCGCTGGGCAGATTTTGATGTCTCAAAATATCCTGAATCATATGTAGTAGTAGATCTTGAAACAACGGGGTTAGATGTCCATTACTGCGAAATCATTGAAATTGCCGCTCTTAAAGTAATAAACGGGAAAGTTACTGAGGAATTTAGCTCGCTTATTCATCCTCCAAGAGAGATACCGTCTGACGCAACTGCAATCAACCACATCACTAATCACATGGTAAAGAACGCACCAACACTCGACAAAGTTATCCCACAGTTTGATGAGTTTGTTAAAAGATTACCTCTAATCGGTCATAACTCTCTTAGATATGACGCGATCGTTCTCGAGGAGAATTTCTTTAGACGCAATTTTTTATGCGATTATGTTTGGTATGACACATATAAATTTGCTAGACAAATCTTAGAGCCACCGTACAAACTTGTAAATATTGCCAAAAGACTTAACGTCAAACAACACGGCAACGCCCACAGGGCTCTCGCAGACTGCTATATGACTTATGGCATCTACGAAAAGATGAGAGAAATTGCTATAGCAACAACGGAAAACGTAAAATGCATTGAGAAATACACCGATAAAAACACTGAAAGCACAAAGCTTTCTGGAACCATCTTTTGCTTGACAGGTGTTCCGTGCTGTATGCCTAAAAGCGATTTTCTAAAAATGCTAATCGCAAATGGAGCAACCTTGAGCGAAAGAGTAACTCTCAAAACTAATTATTTGATTGATTGCTCTGGAGACGAAACCACAAAAATTAAAACAGCTCGGAAGTACGCCGACCGAACTGGCATCCAAATTGTAAGTGAGCAACAAATACTCGAAATGTTAAAACAAAGCTAAGATGTCGCTTTATTGCTAATTGTTTTTTTCTTAAAGCGTACGTTTCCTCTTAGTGATGGCAATAAATAAAAAGTGGTCCGATATATAAAAAGTTTGAAGGAATTGTGAAAGGGTTTGGGAAATGGCTGTTTATGCTGAAAGGACTCTTGTTGTTTACAAATTTACGTTCAACAAGAGAAGGCACCCTGATGAAGTCTGTAGCATATACGATTTAGATGGGTCAGACATCCTTACGCACTTTTCAAAATTTCTCAATTCCAGAATCATTCCAAAATTAGAAAATGAAAACGTTAAAGTTTTTAAATTTCATAAGATTGAAATTGCTTCAGAAAAATATATTCTCGCGTCAATTGAATCTGGCCTTGCTGGCGAAGATCGTGTTATCTATGAGCCATCTACTGATAAAAATGTAGGAAACATTAACGCCGAACAAGCGGCATTAGTCGGAACTCGCGTTTATTTATCCGTTGAAAACACGGGTGATACATATGCAATCCTTTGCGTTGAACATGCTTTATCATCTGCTGGAGATACCATTGTTCCACGAGAATTTGCGAACTACCTAAGACAAGCCGCTCCACACGTAACTATGAAATATGAAGCAGTTACAGAAAAAGAAGCAGAAGACGCATTTAAATCTGTCGAGCAAATTTCTATCAAACATTACATCAAACAAAATGACATATCTGAAAGCTTAATTAAAGAAAGCGACTATGTCATGTTGACGTATGGACATAAAAAGAACAGACCATTTCCAATGGAGATACTCGACGCGATTAGATCTATCGACTCAAGAAGAAAAACATTGGTCGGATATGAAAAAAGTCTTTTTGACGACGAGGACACTGTTGTTGAGGTCCAAATAAAAAATAACGTTGGACGAACAAAGAAATTCAAACTGAATGATGATTTTGATATGAGAATCGTTGAGCTATTGAACTGCAATGGTGATAGACCTTTAAGTGATGATGAATTTGTTAAAAGATGCGCAGAAAAGGTGGAAGACATTTCAAATAGGTTAGGTTGCTCAATGTTGTAGAATAATAACAACAAAGAACGAATGTTCGACACAAGGAGGAGAAATGAGCAAAATTAGTTTATATTATGTGGTCAAAAACTATATTGCGTCGCTCCACCAAGGTCACGAAAAAAAGATATCTAAATCTGACGTTTTCCTTCAAATTATTACACCGCTTATCGTTGCTGTTGTAATCACCATCAATGCAAATAAGCTTCATGATTCTCTCAATGAAGCTCTCCAGGGTCTCCTAACATGGGTATCGATTACCTCTTCATTAATTTTTGCGGTCGTTGTAATGGTTTACCAGCTCAGAATGCAATTAATCGCACAAAAAGAAATTAAACCTGAAGGAAGAGAGTTAAAAGTAATCGATGAGATTTTTTATTGTACTCTTTGGGCTGTCGTCGTTGGCTTCACTTCAGCGGCATTTATAGTTGTAAGACCTCTTGTATCAACATATAGCGTATTGATAGGGAATCTATTCGCGGGTTTAGCAATAGCCCTTTCATTAAATCTTGTTCTTGTAACTTGTATGACAATAAAACGAATTGGAATAACCTACGAAGTAATTTCAAAACGTTGGAGCAAATAAGAGGAGCAATAAGCTCCTCTTTTTATATCGCTCTCCTAAGTTGAAGTACTTCCGCGCCGTCTTTATGTGCGTCGTTAAGAGCTTCTCCAATGATTTTTCCTGCCTTTTGAATCTGCTCTAAATCTGTATCTGCATAACGCATCGTCATATTAATGTCGCTATGGCCAAGAATATCTTGAGCACTCTTGATGTCCATGGTCCTAACTGCAATCGTTGCATAGGTATGTCGCAGATCATGAAAGACTGGCCGTCTCCCCTGCGTTCCCAGAAGCCCCCATTCTTCCGAGTGACTCTTCCACCAAGCGGTTACTCGCTCTGGCCTAAGATACTCGCCTGAGAAGTCTCCAAGGACATACATTTCTTCATTAAACACAATTCCCATCAGCATACAGTCTTCAATGTACTTGGTGCGCCACTGCTTAAGAATGTCTACAAGCGGAGCTGGGACAGGTACCGTTCTTGTTTTACCGTTCTTCAAGCCTTTGATGTAGGTTTTGCCGCCATCATATGAGATAGCGCGGCAGAGGTGTGCTGTGACGTCCTCAGCTTTGAGCTTTATATCCTTCCACTGAAGCCCGCAGCATTCCTCACGTCTCATACCAGTAAAGTACGATAAATACACTGCAATGACCATAGGAGACAGCTCTAAAGCGGCAAGCATAACTTGGAGCTTTCTACGGGAAGGCTCATCCAGAGGATTTGGCGGCGCAAGCTGGCCCCTGGGGGCTTTAATTGACGCACAAGGGTCATATTGCAGATCTCTAATGGCAACAGCATGACGGGTACATTGCCGTAATCCATTGAAAGCTTTCTTGATGGTGTTCGCTGAGTAGTTTGAGTCATAAAGCCAGGACACATACATCTCGACGTCTGTGATTGTAATGTCCTGTAAGCGTTTCTCACCAAAGAAGAGATCTATGTATCGAATACTGTTCTTGTAAGACGTATAAGTACGCCGTTCTATTTGTTGCGTAGCAACAAGACTCTTAAAGTAATTGAGACAATATGCGTACGCCGAACAATCAAGCCTTGTTGCTTGACTCTGTTCTACAACCTCAACAAAACCAGCATCCTTAACCCATTTCTCAGCTTCAAGCATGGCGGTCTTTTTGCCTCGACCAGTTTTATCCGATGGAGCACTCAAAGAATGATGCTTCTCATGAATAAGCCCATCTGCTCCACGGTACCTCACCCTTGCCTGCCAAACCTTGCCACGCAATCTGACTGAGATATTCATGCCGTTTCTCCTTAACGTGCAACAAGTTGGTTGGAGGCACTGCCTCCAAACTGCCTCCAAACTGTATGGATTGTTTTACTATACACACCGGACAAAAAATTGTTTTTGCAGGTCGTAACGGCATTTATTGAGCGTAACGAACTTTAATGAGCGATAGAAAACATAACTTCTAAACCGCAGGTCGCGCGTTCGAATCGCGCAGGAGGCACCAAAAACCCAAG
>CALHQT010000031.1:0-33510 GCA_938038135.1 uncultured Atopobium sp. | reverse complement strand
CTTCAGGGCGTGCTTTATGTGCTGGATGAGCCGTCAATTGGACTTCATCAGCGCGACAACGATAAGCTGATTGATATGTTGAAGCGCCTTCGTGATTTAGGAAATTCTGTGTTGGTGGTTGAGCACGACGAGGACACGATTCGCCAGAGTGATTTTCTGGTTGATATGGGACCAGGTGCTGGCGTGAATGGCGGTCAAGTGGTGGCAATGGGGACGCCTGAAATTGTTGCGAAAAATGAGAACAGTATAACGGGGCGCTATTTATCTGGGGCGGAAAAAATTGCCGTTCCGAAAAAGCGTCGCAAAGTCGTGAAAGATAGAAAGCTGATTGTTCGTGGCGCTCGCGAAAATAATCTTAAGAACATTGATGTGGAGTTTCCTTTGGGTTTGATGACCGTAGTGTCTGGTGTTTCTGGCAGTGGAAAGTCGACGCTAGTGAATGATATTGTGGCGCGGGAACTAGCGGCAGAGCTGAATCGCGAAACGACGGAGCCAGGGTTGCACGACGCTATAGAAGGTGTGAATTTGCTTGATAAGACGATTGTCATAGATCAGTCGCCAATTGGTCGAACGCCGCGCTCCAATCCAGCGACTTACACTGGAATTTTTACGCCGATTCGCGAGCTTTTTGCTAGTACACCCGAGGCTAACGTTCGAGGCTATAAATCTGGGCGCTTTAGCTTTAATGTTAAAGGCGGTCGCTGCGAAAATTGCCAGGGCGATGGTGTGATAAAGATTGAAATGCACTTTTTGCCGGACGTTTACGTTCAATGTGACGAGTGTCACGGTAAGCGTTATAATCGCGAGGCGCTGGAAATTAAGTATAAAGACAAGACGATTGCTGATGTTTTGGATATGACAATTGATCAAGCGGCAGAATTTTTTGATAGCGTGCCGAATATTGCACGTAAACTTCAGACGTTGGTCGAGGTTGGGCTTGGCTATATTAAACTTGGTCAGCCGGCAACTACTTTTTCAGGCGGTGAGGCGCAGCGAATTAAATTGGCAACGGAGCTCTCCAAGCGTTCCACTGGAAAAACTATGTACATTCTGGACGAGCCGACCACTGGGCTTCATTCTGCTGACGTAAAGCGACTGTTGGGGATTTTACAACAATTGGTTGAGGGTGGTAATAGTATGATTATTATTGAACATAATTTGGATGTCATAAAGTCAGCCGACTGGATAATTGATATGGGTCCAGAAGGTGGCGATGGCGGTGGAACCGTAGTTGTTTCTGGTGCGCCAGAAAAGGTTGCGGCAACTCCAGAAAGCCACACAGGTAAGTTCCTCAAAGAGATTCTTGACCGTGATAATGCACGTCTAGCTGCAGAGAAAAAAGCTCAGAAGAAGCGCGCATAACATGGCGAGAAAAACGGCAAAGGTTCAAAAGACAAATGCCATGAGGGAGCTTGATGCTGCCGGCATTGCTTACGAGCTCCAATCTTACGAGGTGGACGAAGACGTTCCTTCTGGTGAGTTGGGAACTCATATTGCAGAGATGCTTGGAGAAGATCCAGACGCTGCGTTCAAAACGCTTGTCTGCGTGTCTTCAAGCGGAGAGCATGTGGTCTGTTGTATTCCTGTAGACCAAGAGCTTGATCTTAAAAAGGCTGCAGCGGCATCCGGTCAAAAGAACCTTTCCATGCTGCCTGTTAAAGAGCTTGAGGGTTTAACGGGTTATGTTCGTGGTGGCTGTACTCCCGTTGGTATGAAAAAGCAATTTCCCACTATAATTGACGAGACCGCTCAGCTTTTTGAGCTCATCCATATCTCTGGTGGAAAACGCGGGCTCAGTTTAACGCTTTCTCCAGAAGATTTAGCTTCATTTGTATCGGCTACGTTTGCAGATATTGTTCGCGAGGTGCACTAGTGGCATATCAGCCCAAACATATGCGACTTTCAGCAGAGTCTTCTGATGGAACCTTATCTGAAGAAACTCTGAGCAAAGCTCTTGATCAGACCTTTGATGAGCCTCCTGTAGTGGACACCATTGTTGTTCCAGAGACGTTTCATCAACCAATTGAGGATGAAGCCTTTGAGCAGATTGTAAGTCAGAAACTCGAAGAGGCCGCTGCTGAAGAGGATAACTCTGAGGCAGATAACAGCCCTGTGTCAGACGGTAACTTCGACGCAGGTAATTCTTATAGTGAAGAGACTTCTTCTGATGAAGAGGATGCGTCCAAGCAAAAAGACTTAAGCCGTTCTACCTCTATGATGAGCGTGCTTGTTCTGATTAGCCGTATTACGGGCTTTTTAAGAACCTGGGCCCAGGCATTTGCTATGGGCGCAACCGTTCTTGCAAGCTGCTATTCCATTGCAAACACCCTTCCTGACCAGCTCTATGAGCTTGTTGGTGCGGGAATGCTCACCACGGCTTTTTTGCCGGTATATCTTTCTATTAAGAAGAAGGTTGGACAGGATGAGGCAAATGCCTACACTTCCAACCTGCTTTCCATTGTTGTTGTTGCAACTGGACTTGTTGCTGTTCTAGGTTTCTTCTTTGCTGCAGAAGTGGTGTATACACAGTCCTTCTCGGCAGGTGCTGATTTTGATCCAACGCTGGCAGTGTACTTCTTTAGGTTCTTTGTCATCGAGGTTATGCTGTATTGCTTCTCCACCATTTTCTCTGGTGTTTTGAATGCAGAGCGAGACTACCTCTGGCCAGCTGCAGCTCCTATTTTTAATAACTTTGTGACTACGGCATCGTTCTTTGCGTATGCTTTCTTGGTCAACACTAATCCTGAGCTGGGTCTTCTTATTCTTGCGCTGGGAAATCCTCTGGGCGTTTTGATTCAGGTTCTGATTCAGGTACCGTCACTTAAGCGCAAGGGGATTAAGCTCTCGTGGAGAATTAACCTCAAAGACCCCGCACTTAAAGAGACGCTCAAGATTGGCGCGCCTGCTCTGATTGTTGTGGTTGCCACGTTTGTAACTATGTCGGTGCAGACAAGCTCGCAGCTCAGTGTTTCTGCATCGGGCGCTTCCGTTGCGGCGTACGCTCGTCTTTGGTACACGCTGCCATATTCCATTTTGACGGTGCCTATTACCACAGCCCTCTTTACCGAGCTGTCCGATAGCTGGGCAAAAGAGAATATGGACCAGTTCAAGAAGGACTTCAAGCACGGTATCAACCAGATTCTTTTCTTTACCGTGCCGTTCATGATGTACTTGATGATCTTCTCGATGCCTCTTGTTTCTATTATTGGAGCAAGCAAGTTCACTGAAGACCAACTGCTGTTAACCCAGCAATTCTTGATTGGCCAGTCGCTTGCTTTGCCTTTGTATGGCATTGGCATGTACCTGCAAAAAGTCTGCTCTGCTATGCGTCGTATGACGCTCTACGCTGTTTCTGCAACGCTTGGCTCTGTCGTGCAGGTTTTAGTGCTGCTGGTGGGTACTTCTCACTTTGGCATGATGTTTGTAGCAACTACTTCAGCCATCTTCTATGTGGTTATCGATACCATTATGTTGATCAGCCTGCGTAAGCACCTTGGTCAGATTGGACTTACGTCCATGGTGTTTGCATTTGTTCGTTCAATTCTTTTTGGCCTGGCAGGATCGGCTGCAGCACTTCTTATTATGGTGGGCCTGCGCGCCGTTATTGGCGTACCAGACGGCCGAGCGCTCTATGGCGTGCTGTACTGCATCTTTGCAGGTATTCCAGCTGTTTTGGTTACCTATGGCTTGGCAATTCTCTTCAAATCACCAGAGTCTGCCATGCTTCGTTCACTGGTTTCTCGCGTAAGGTCATAGTATGGCCAGAAGCGGTGCTATAAGTAGCAAAGATAGCTCTCAAAACAACCTTGATCCCAACTACGTGCCTTCGGGGGCACCAGGTCTTGCACCGTCATTTTCTTCCGAACCTTCAGATGACCTGGTATCCATCAGAGAACAGGTTGATCAGGTTCCTACTAATCCAGGTTGTTATCTCTGGAAAGATGGTTCTGGCAAGGTTATCTATGTAGGCAAAGCTAAAAATCTGCGTGCCCGCATGAGGCAGTACGTTACGCTTCAAGATGACCGTGCCAAGATTCCTCTGATGATGCAGGTTGTACGTAGTTTTGATTACATCGTGGTAGAAAACGAGCACGAAGCACTGGTGTTGGAGCGTAATCTTATTGCTCAGTATCGTCCCTACTTCAACGTGGACTTTAAAGACGATAAGAGTTATCCCTACATTGCTATTACAGAGTCAGATACTTTCCCAGCAATTAAATACACGCGCGAGAAGCACAAGAAGGGGACACGTTATTTTGGTCCCTACACTGATTCCTACGCTGCGCGCCAGACTATCGAGACACTCAGAAAAGTAGTGCCTATCTGCTCTGCTACGTGTGTAGAGTGGAAGCGTGCTAAGCGCCTGCTAGAAAAAGACCCTGACGGCGCAGCCGTTGCTAACCTGCTGCTGGCAAAGAAGGGACGTCCCTGTTTTGACTACCACGTAGGCAAGGGTCCTGGTGTGTGCGTGGGCGCCATTGATACCGTTTCCTATGCAAAGAACGTCAGGCAGGTAGAGAACTTCCTCCGCGGAAATCGCTCCGAGATTGTCTCTGAGCTCAAAGACCAGATGCAAGAAGCCGCTGCTGACCTGGATTTTGAGAAGGCAGCTAGGCTCAAGTCCCGTCTGACTTCACTCTCTGATCTTGATGACCGCCAGCAAGTCACGTTTCCTACCTCGGTCAACATTGACCTCATTGGCATTTACCGAGAAGAAACTATCTCCGCTGCCTGCGTGTTTGTTGTGCGAGAAGGCCGTACCATCCGCTCAGTTGAGTTTATCCTGGACAAAGGCTTGGACGTTTCCGAGGAAGAGCTGGTTTCGGGCTTCCTGAAGCGCTACTACGACGAAACCGCTGACATTCCCGCAGAGGTTAACCTGCCCATCGATCTTCTCGACGCAGAGGTTTTGTCCGAGTGGCTGACGCAAAAACGAGGCCACAACTGTGTGCTTCACCACCCACAACGTGGCGAGAAGTTCCGTCTTCTCCAGATGGCTTCTGCTAACGCTCGTCATGCGCTGATGCGCCACATGATTCGCACGGGTTATGCTGACGACCGCACTAACCAGGCGCTTCTTCAGCTTGAAAGCGCACTTGCGCTTGATGCACCGCCACTGCGCATTGAGTGCTTTGATATCTCTACGCTTCATGGCAACTTTACCGTTGCATCTATGGTGGTCTTTACTAATGGAAAAGCTGATAAAAGCCAGTATCGACGCTTTAAAATCCGCGCTGAGCTTGATGAAGCAAACGACTTTGTCTCAATGACAGAGGTCCTGGGCAGAAGGTATAGTCCGGAGCGCATGGCAGATGAGCGCTTTGGCTCACGTCCTGATTTGCTGGTGGTTGATGGTGGTAAACCTCAGCTGACCGCTGCCATCAATCAGCTCAACGAGCTAGGCTTGGATATTCCTGTCTGCGGCCTTGCCAAGTCTGATGAGGAAGTCTTTGTACCTTGGGACGACACACCAATTGTGTTACCTACAGGTTCAGCTTCTCTGTATCTCATCAAGCAAGTCCGTGACGAGTCTCACCGTTTTGCAATTACCTTCCATCGCGAGCTTAGAGATAAGGCAATGACCGTCTCTATTCTGGACGAAATCCCTGGTGTAGGGCCTAAACGTAAAAAAGACATTATGCGCCATTTTGGCTCTTTTAAGCGCTTAAAGGCTGCAAGTGTTGAGGATATCTCTCAGGTAAAAGGTGTTTCTGTGAACTTGGCAGAAACTATTTATGAAGAACTCAAATCTTGGGAAGAATCTTCAACAGCTGTACATGAGAAGTTAGATGCAAGGGGAGGAACTCATGAGTAAGACAGCAGACGAGAAGATCTTGGCACTCGTGAATCCAGAATACATTAAGCGTATTCCGTTTTTTGTCCGTGGGCATGCAACGGGCAAGTCTTGTGAACTTATCGCTCGGGAGTATCCAGAGCTTTATGCTGCATTTGAGGATGAACCTAGTGATCAGCAAGTTGAAGAGATGACAAAGATCATCAACGAGCTCTTTGAGCAAAGGATGAAGAAACATAATCTCTAAAATCAAATCAAACAATAGAGTTATTTGTAATAAGAATGGCAGCTATGAAGTGTTGTTATGCCATTCTTATTTTTTTTCATTCAACGCTGAAATATAACCATTGGCCGACAGATTAGCTGTTAAAGCATACTCGAACAGAATATTATTAGAGCTACCTAGTTATTACTTTTACTTCAGTTGCTACAAGCAGTTCTAATGAGGTGACAGCAGATGAAGCGTAGAAAAAGGTTTATAAAAGGTCTGTCATTATTGGTAGTTCTTGTTATTTGTGGCTTACTGATTAACAACTGGTTTTTTAAGCTGAATACTATGAGACTGCCAGAGTTAAAAAAGCAGGCAGCTCAGTATGTTGTGCAACAATATGAGAATAAGAGAAATGGTCTTAAGTCTGATTTTGGATCCGCAGAAAATATTGACTTAGAGACCGCTACTATCTCTGGGCCATTTTTAGGAGTCAGTCAGGCTAACCAACTTTTATTGAATATAGATTTATATTGGGTAATAAGCTCTCAAGAAAAGGTTGTTGGAACAGTTGAGCAAGATTTAGGGCTATTTGCCATTGGGTCTTATTTTGGAACTCCAAAAATGTGGATTCAAACAAGGAACGCTGGACTGCTACAAGAAATGCATAATAGAAATTATAGATGCCTAGTTAGAAATTTTTGTGGCGTAGGGTTAAGTGGATGGCCGCCACCTTATCTAGCTGATGGCTATTTAGGACGTTATAGCCCAGCAGATGGAAATTTTGACATTGAAAAAAATGACGAACAAGTATCAGAGATAATCGAATCTCATTTAGGGGAAGAACATCTAGATTTTATGGCGAACCCTGAGCGTGTTGTAGATTTAGTTAAGTAATTTCGAGGTGTTTTCGCTGTTTTAAGACAAGAGTCAGTTCATTTTGGACTGACTCTTGTTTAATCTTCACAACATATCCGTAATTTCTAAAGGCAAACGGTAGTAAAACATCGGTAAACGGTAGTTGACTTTGCTTACTACTTGTGTAGTTAGTTAAATAATTTATATATTATACAAGGTAAAATAATAGTAAAGCCCGCTAACTGCGGGCCTTCTTATCTGCTATTAAGATTTATATGCAGTAAATAATACAACAAAACACGTTTTCATATTTTGAGCAGCCAATGAGCGAGAAATTAATACCGTTGGGCGAACTGTCTTCAGAACAAATATCTTTTCTTCATATAGTTATGTAGATGTAAGCCACACAAGTGGCATTGGTGCCACGTTGTGGCAAGGAGAGTTTTTAGAAAGAGGCAGAAATGAGCGAGTTTATTAACCGTCCACTTTCGCGTCGCGGCTTCCTTGGCGGAGCAACTGTAGCAGCTGGTCTTGGTCTCACCGCTTGTGGTGGCGGACAGCAGAAGGCAGCTGAAGCTCCATCTGGAAAGGAAGGCGGCGGCACAATTACTGCTGGTACCGCTTATTCAACCCAGAACTATGATCCATCTACTACTTCATCAGCACTTGCCCTTGGTGTTAACTGGCAGGTAGTTGAGGGTCTCTATGGTCTTAACTTCCACGACTATTCCACCTTCAATGAGCTTGCTACTGCTGATCCTAAGAAGGTTGACGATTACACCTTTGAGATTACCCTCCGTGACGGCGCAAAGTTCTCTGATGGTAATGAAGTTAAGGCAGATGACGTTGTTGAGTCCTTCAACCGTTCTGCTGCTAAGGGTAGCGTCTACGTCCCAATGCTTTCCCCAATTGCTTCCGTAGAGAAGAAGGATGACAAGACTGTCACCGTTAAGACCACCATTGCTAACTTCTCCCTCCTCAAGGAGCGCCTGTCCATTGTTCGCGTTGTTCCAGCAAGCAGCTCCCAGGATGAGATGAAGAAGCAGCCAGTTGGTTCTGGTCCATGGATGTATGAGTCCATCTCTGACAACACTCTTGACCTTGTTCCTAACAAAAACTACAACGGCGCAACTCCTGCTAAGGACGAGAAGCTCCACTATGACGTCCTTAAGGATCCAACCGCTCGTCTGACCGCACAGCAGGACGGAACCACCCTTGCTATGGAAATGGTCCCTGCAGACGCTGTAGACCAGCTCAAGGGTGCAGGCTGCACCGTTGACGCTGTTCAGGGCTTTGGTGTCCGCTTTGCAATGTTCAACCTTGGCAAGGCTCCTTGGGATAACGTTAAGGTTCGCCAGGCATGTCTCTATGCACTTGATACAGATAAGATGCTTGCAAACGCATTTTCTGGTCAGGCAGAGGTTGCTACCAGCTACCTTCCTTCTTCCTTTGCTAACTATCACAAGGCATCTACTGTCTATGCACACGATGTAGATAAGGCTAAGAAGCTCATTGCTGATTCTGGCATTACTCCAGGTGATGTTGTTCTCCGCACCACCGATAACGAGCAGGTTAAGTCCATGGCAACTCAGGTCAAGAATGATCTTGACGCACTTGGCTTTAACGTAAGCATTGTTTCCGATACTTCTCCTGCAACCTATGCTGCAATCGACGCAGTTGACGGTTCCTGGGACATCCTGCTTGCCCCTGGCGATCCTTCCTGCTTCGGCGCAGACGTCGACCTGCTGCTTAACTGGTGGTATGGCGATAACGTCTGGATGACCAAGCGTTGCCCATGGAAGGAGTCTGATGAGTGGACCAAGCTCCACAATCTTATGACCAAGGCTCTTGGCCAGTCTGGTGCTGATCAGCAGTCCACTTGGAACGAGTGCTTCGACATCATCGCTGAGAACGTACCTCTGTACCCAGTTCTCTTTGCTAAGACCTTCACCGCTTCCTGGAGCGAGAAGCCAAACAGCAACGGCGTTGCTCTCAAGGGCTTCAAGGGCATCGGAACTACCGGTATGTCCTTCATTGATGTCAACACAGTTACTGCTAGCTAATTTGTTGTCGTTACGCGCTTAGCATCTCATACATTGGGGCCCGAGCGTTTTACTTATAACGCTCGGGCTCTTGTGCTCAAAATTTAGTCCTGAGGTGCACAAAGTCTCATCAAATTTTATTTGTACGGTTTGTTTTAAAGAGAGAGGGGGAGATAGTGAACAACCTATTACGTCTTATCGGACGCCGTCTTATTGCGCTGCCGATTATGGCTCTAGGCGTCACCTTTCTCGTATTCTTCCTAATGTCTTTCTCGCATGTTGATCCTGCATACAATGCCTTGGGAGAGTCTGCTTCTGAAGAAGCTATCCAGCAGTATCACATTGAGAATGGCCTTGATGACCCATGGCCTGTGAGATATGTACGCTATATCGGTGATGTTGCTCATGGAAACTTGGGTACCTACGGCACTTCTCACTATTCAGTTGCTGAAAGAATTTCAAAGGCTCTGCCAGTAACTATGCAGTTGACCTTTATGGGTCTCTTTATTGGCGCAATAGTTTCGTTTACGTTGGGCGTTATTGCGGCTCTCTATAGAGATCAATGGCCCGATCAAATCATCCGCGTATTCTCAATTGCCGGTCTTGCAACGCCATCATTTTGGTTGGCAGTTCTTTTGATTCTGGTCTTTGCGTCTACGCTTAAGCTGCTACCAGCCTCTGGAGCACTACCAGATCCTACGGTAAATCTTGTCGGCTACTTTGCTCGTATGATTATGCCGGCATTTGCACTTGCGGTTCCAATGTCTGGTCAGATGACCCGTATTGTTCGTACCGCAATGGTCGAGGAGCTGGATAAGGACTACGTCCGCACTGCTCGCGGCGCCGGTATTCCAGAGAGAATCGTCATCGCAAGAAACGTACTTCGCAACGCTCTTATTACCCCTGTAACCACACTTGGCCTGAAGATTGGTTACCTCATGGGTGGCGCCGTTGTTATTGAGGTTATTTTTAACCTTCCTGGCATGGGTACCGCAATTCTTGAGGGCATCCAGGGTAACGAGGCAATGCTTGTTCAGGGCGTTGTTGTTGTCGTTGCACTGTCCTTCATCATCATCAACATTGTTGTTGATATGTTGTACATCTTGATTAACCCACGCATTAGGACGGTGTAGTGCGATGGTACAAATGAGAAAAAAACAAGTCGAGAAGCTCGAAGAAGCTGCTGCAAAGGGTTCAACCTTTGGTGGCTTTAAGAAGATGAAGACAGCTTCCAAGATTGCTCTTGTCATTCTTGTCTTTGTTGTTCTTGCTTCTGTCTTTGCAAACTTTATTGCTCCACATAACCCACTTGAGATTTTCAACGCTCGTCAGGCTCCAGGCAATGGATTCATTTTTGGTACTGACGATAAGGGCCGCGATATTCTTTCTCGTATGCTCCATGGTGGTCAGTATTCACTGGTCATTGGTTTTGGTGCTACGGGTATGGCGCTACTGTGTGGCTCAATTATTGGTGCTATTGCCGCTGTTTCTAGAAAGGCTGTCTCTGAGGTCATCATGCGTGTGCTCGACATCATCATGTCGTTCCCAGGCATTGCCCTTGCAGCAGTCTTTGTTTCTATTCTGGGTAACAGCGTTCCTTCAATTATCTTTGCTATTGGCTTTATGTACACGCCACAGATTGCTCGTATTGTTCGCGCAAATATCGTAAGCGAGTACGGCGAAGATTACGTAAGGGCAACCATTGTTTCTGGTGCTCGTGCACCTTGGATTTTGTGGAAGCATGTTCTTCGTAACTGCATTGCTCCCATCATGGTCTTTACCGTTACGCTTGTTGCAGACGCAATCATCTTTGAGGCATCCCTGACCTTCATTGGTGCAGGTATTGCAGAGCCAACTCCAACATGGGGTAACATCCTGGCTGATGCTCGTGCTGGCGTTCTTGCTGGCCGTTGGTGGCAGGCATTCTTCCCAGGCCTGGCTATTATGATGACCTGCCTGGCACTGAATATCCTCTCTGAGGGCCTCACTGACGCTATGGCAGCAGCACCTGGCGCTCCTGTTGATACAGAGAACTCTGACTCCAGACGTGCAGATGACATTCTTGCATCTGATCCAGTTCGTGCCTACGCAGAGCAGGCAGAGTCCCTGGAGCGCAGACTTAATGCACTTAAAGAGGTTGAGCTGTCCAGAACAGACAGACGTAAGCCAGACTTTGATGTTGCCCCATTGCTCAGTGTTAAAGATCTTTGCATCAGCTTTGAGTCTCATGGAGACGTTAAGGTTGTTGACCACGTAAGCTTTGATGTTCGTCCTGGTCAGTGCATGGCACTGGTTGGCGAGTCTGGCTGTGGCAAGTCTATTACTACCAAGGTTATCATGGGTCTGACTGATCCAAAGGAAACCATCACTGGTGAGGTCCTCTACAAAGACCAAGACCTCCTGAAGCTCTCCAAAGAAGAGCACCGCAAGCTGCTTGGTCACGAGCTTGCAATGGTGTACCAGGATGCTCTGTCTTCGCTGAACCCTTCCATGCTTATCTCTTCTCAGATGAAGCAGCTTACTAGCAGGGGAGGAACCCGTTCTGCAGAGGAGCTTCTGGAGCTTGTAGGCCTGGATCCAAAGCGTACGCTTGAGTCTTATCCACATGAGCTTTCTGGTGGTCAGCGTCAGCGTGTTCTGATTGCTATGGCATTAACCCGCGATCCTTCACTGGTTATTTGCGACGAGCCAACAACCGCTCTGGACGTTACTGTTCAGAAGCAGGTCATCAAGCTCTTGAATGACCTCCAGCGTCGTCTTGGCTTCGCAATGATTTTTGTAAGCCACGACCTTGCACTTGTTGCAGAGGTTGCTTCTGAGATTACCGTTATGTACGCAGGTCAGGTTATTGAGCAGGCAGCTACTACTGAGCTTCTGACCAATCCTGTTCACGAGTACACCCGCGGTCTTCTCGGCTCTGTTCTTTCCATTGAGGAAGGCGCACAGGATGGTACCAGACTTCACCAGGTACCAGGTTCTGTTCCTTCTCCAGAGGACTTCCCAACAGGCGATAGGTTTGCTCCTCGTTCAAGCCACCCAGATCTGGGTCTTGAGGTGCATCCTGTTATTAAGGAGATTCCTGGTAAGCACCATCGTTTCTCCGAGCTGCCTGATGAGTATCTGAAGGAGCATGGTCTTGTGCCTTACCTTGAGCGTTCTCAAAAGGAGGTGAGGTAAATGGCTACAACAACTGAAGAGCAGCCAATTATCTTCCTCGATGATATTTCGGTTACGTTTAAGACGCGTACAGGCTCAATCTTTAAGCCTAATAAGGTTCACGCAGTACAGAATGTTTCTCTCAAGCTTATGCCTGGCGAGACCATTGGTATTGTTGGTGAGTCTGGCTGCGGAAAGTCCACTACCGCAAATGTCATGTGTGGCCTTCAGTCACCAACGTCCGGTCATGTGTACTTCAAGGGAATGGATGTTACCAAGCGTACTCCAGAGCTTAGAAAGCAGATTGGCCGCGTTGTCTCTGTTGTCTTCCAGGACCCAGCAACTGCTCTTAACCCTCGTATGATTGTTAAAGATCAGCTTATGGACCCACTGCTGGTACATAAGGTAGGAACAGAGCAGGAGCGAGAAGCCCGTATTAATGAGCTTGTCAGTCTGGTAGGACTTCCACATTCCGCACTTCGCGCCCTTCCTGGTCAGCTCTCTGGTGGTCAGCGTCAGCGTGTTGCAATTGCACGTGCGCTTTCTCTGAACCCATCGGCAATCATTGCTGACGAGCCTACTTCCGCACTGGACGTTTCTGTTCGTGCACAGATCTTGAACTTGCTTACAGACCTCAAGTCTGAGCTGGGTCTCTCGATGATCTTTATTTCGCACGATATTCAGACTGTCCGCTATGTTTCTGACCGCATTATTGTTATGAATCACGGCCAGATTATGGAAGATGGTCCTGCTAAGCAGGTCTTTGAGCATCCAACAGATCCTTACACTAAGACGCTTTTGGGTGCTGCGCCATCTTTGCTTCATCCTAAACTGGGTGAGTAGCGCTTTTTGTTTTTGTTTGACCAGAGCGCAGCTTAGGCTGCGCTCTTTTAGCTTGTTAGGTGGAGAAATGCACCAAGAAACGCTTGAGCTTGCAGAATTGAAGGCAGCTCATGATCTGACGCCCTATCCTCCAGATTTTGAGGCGTTTTGGAAGGCACGTATGGAGGAAGCAGATAATGCTCCTTTAAGCTGGCAGATTGTTCCTTCAACAGAGGTCACGTCAACTGCTTCAGCTCACTTTTTTGACCTAACGTTTGTGGGTATTGATGGCGCAGAAGTCTACGCAAAGTACCTGCGTCCACAGACTGCCTTAGATGTACAAACTCCGCTTGTTTTACAGTTTCATGGCTATCCAGGATCTTCTCGCAGTTGGTTTGAGCAGAGCTCATTTTTGGGCTTGGGCTGCTCGCTGATTGCGCTTGATAATCCTGGGCAGGGTGGCCGTAGTTTGGACGGAAGCTCGTACAAGAGCACTACCGTCTCTGGTCACTTGGTGCTTGGACTGGATGGACCTGTAGAGGACCTTTACTTTGTTCATCTGTATCAGAACATTCGCTTGCTCTGCAGAATTGTTAGACAGCTTGAAGGAATTGATACAGATCGCGTTTTTGTCAACGGCGCCTCGCAGGGAGGCGGTATTGGTCTTGCTACCTGCGCACTCAATCAAGAGCTGATTAATAGGGCAGCAATTCTTTATCCCTTCCTCACTGATTTCAGGTGTGTGTGGGAGCTTAATGCTGATGAGGTTGCCTACGAGGGCATCCGTTATTATTCCCGCTGGTTTGACGCAGATGGTTCTCGCGTTGATGAGGTTTTTGCAAAGCTTGCCTATATTGATTCAGCTAATTTTGCACGCCTGGTTACCTGTCCTGTGCTTTTTGGCACCGGACTTGATGATCCGGTAGTTCCTCCCGAGGCTCAGTTTGCGGCTTACAATGCCTTGACCTGCCCAAAGAGACATCTTCTTTATCCCGGATATGCGCATGAAGAGATTGGCGATTTTGACGATAAGATCATTGATTTCTTCTGCTCAGACAAGGGAGAGCAAGCTCTTAAAGAGTTGGACTCGTCATTTCCTGCTCAAGCAGAAGGCGAGGTGAAAGCATGAGGGGCTTAACACAAAGGCTTGAAGATGCCCGTTCTTATCGCGGCGCGTGGCTTAGACCATCAAACTTTGAATCATTTTGGGAGACGTCGGTAACGTTTGCACAAAATGCGCAGGTAAAAAGTGTGGTTGAGCTTCCGTCTGCTACCCAGGCGGCAACGTTTAAGCGCATCACATTCACCTCAACTGACCAGACGCAGCTGCGTGCTCGCGTCATTCTTCCAGCAGGTGTGTCGGTGGCAGAACCGCTAGCTCCAGTAGAGCTGCCCGCATCGGCAAAGCTGCCCGCGGTGGTGCTCTTCTCCGATCTTGGTCGGGGAGTGCGTAGCTGGCTGCACCTATTGCGTTTCTCGGCGCTTGGCATGCCTGTTGTAGCCCTAGAGGCTCGCCCGTGCGAAGCGTCACTCAAAGACGCTTGGAGGGGAGCGTTGACGGCAGAGGAGCTTGCCCGCGCGCTCATCAACCCAGATGACGCCGCATCCTCCACGCTCAAGCAGCTCATCGATGACGCACTGGTAACTACCGCGGTTGCATCGCGCTTCCTCGGGCGCACAACCGTCACCTGGGGAGAAGGTCTAGGCGGCTCGCAGGCGTTGTTCGCTGCGGCACTTCTGCCCAAGGAAGTGAGCGTTACCATGGCACTGAACCCGCTCTTTGCCGACAACGCAACAACCCTGCGCACGGTTGTCGGGTGCGGAGACACTCCGCAGTCAGATGCAGCTATCGACGCGGTCGGTCTTCTCGACAGCGCGTGCGCGGCAGAGCTGGTGCGTGTGCCTGCGCTTATCGGCACGGCTCTGCTGGACCAGAGCGCTCCAACTGAAGGAACGTTTGCGCTGTACAATCGCCTGACGGGGCAGAAAGAGATGCGTGTATATCCCAAGTTTGGCCACGAGCGCATCAATCAGTTTGAGAACGAGCAAATCAACTATCTCTGCGAGGTTATATCAGGGCTTTGTCATAACTAAGCGGACTATAATTACGTAGGTTCTTTGAAGTTGCTTTTGATCAATGCTTTGGTCGGCTACTTCAGTACATTGTTGTATGAAACCAGTTGGATTTTCCAACGTGTGAAAGGATAAAGCATGTCCAGTAACGTACCATTTAGCGGTGTTGTTCCACCAGTTGTAACCCCAGATACCCCAGACCATCAGCTTGATGTTGTGTCGTTTGAGCGCTCTATTAATCGTCTCATTGAGGCTGGCGTAGACGGCCTGTTCTTCCTTGGCTCTTCTGGCGAGGTTGTCTTTGCAACTGATGAGCGCCGTGATCAGATTGTTCGCGAGGCTGTTCGCATTGTTGACCACCGCGTTCCGGTCCTTGTGGGCATCATTGATACCGAGACCGAGCGCGTCTTGGAGCATGGTCGCCGTGCCCTCGCACTGGGCGCAGATGCTCTTGTAGCAACCGCTCCTTTCTACGCACTTGGCGGCCCAGCTGATGTTGAGGAGCACTTCCGCATTCTCCACCAGGAGCTGGACGCACCTCTGTTTGCGTATGACATTCCTGTCTGCGTTCACACTAAACTTCCTTGGAAGATGCTTGCTCGTCTGGGCACAGAGGGTGTTCTTGCAGGCGTTAAGGACTCTTCTGGCGATGACGTTTCTTTCAGGTATCTTGTTCAGGAGAACGAGAAGAACGGTCACCCTCTAACTCTTTTGACTGGCCACGAGATTGTTGTTGACGGCGCTCTTCTCTCTGGCGCTGACGGTTCCGTTCCTGGTCTTGCTAATGTTGAGCCAGAGGGCTACGTCCGTATGTGGAAGGCAGCTCAGGAAGGTAACTGGGCAGAGGTCAAGCGTGAGCAGGACCGACTCAACGAGATTTCCCACATCTTTGATGTCACTACAGGCGTTCAGGGCTATGGTGCTGGCGTTGGCGCATTCAAGTGCGCACTTAACCTCATGGGAATCTTTGATTCTGACCAGATGCCTCGTCCAGTCAAGCCACTTGATGGCCAGAACCGTGAGGCAATCAAGCAGGTTCTTATTGCAAACGGCCTTCTCTAAACAAGAGGGGACACCATGGACTCTAAGTTTGTTTCTCCAACACATGTTTGTGCTGTTGATATTGGCGGTACAAAAATTGCCTGTGGCATAGTCATCCTTAACGGCACTGACGCTCCAAACGTCCAGTCCGTAAAAAAGGTCCCAACTAACGCAAAAGAGGGTGGCAAGCAGGTTCTTGCCACCGTTCTCCAGGCAATTAGAGAGGCACTTGCTCGCGCAGAAGAGCTGGGTCTTACTATCTCTGGCGTCGGCATTTCTTCTGCTGGTGTTGTTGACCCTCGTATGGGCGACATCACTTACGCAAATGAGCTTATGCCCGGCTGGGGCGGAACCGCTCTTGGCGCAGCAGTTATCAGCGAATTTGGCCTTCCGTGCAGCGTTCTTAATGACGTTCATGCTCACGCTCTGGGCGAGGCTCGTCACGGTGCTGGCCACGGCAAAGATAGCGTTTTAACCGTAGCTGTTGGCACGGGCATTGGTGGCGCCTTTGTGAACCACGGCATCTTGATGCTGGGTGCTCACGACGAGGCTGGTCACATTGGTCACGTTGCAACTCCAGCAGCTGCAGGCGTTGATTGTCCTTGTGGTGGAACTTCTCACCTTGAGCCTGTTTCCGCAGGTCCTGGCATTATTCGCGAGTACGTCCGCCTTGGTGGCTCCGACACGCTTGAAGACGGCTCCGCTCTTGATGGCGCAGAGATTGACCGCAGAGCTCTTGCTGGCGAGAAGATCGCTCAGGCTGCAGAGGAGCGCTCGGGCCGCGCACTTGGCGAGGTTCTGGGCAGCATGTGTAACATGCTTGACCCTTCTGTCATCATTCTGTCTGGCTCCGTTGCAGAGTGCGGCAAGTACTGGCACGAGGCGCTTGAAGCTGCATTTAAGCTGCAGGCAATGCCTCCCGTTCAGGCAACGCCTCTTGTGAAGGGTACGCTTGGTGGAGAAGCTCCTCTTATTGGAGCTGCAGAAAACCTTGTTCTACCTGGCTATTTAGAGACACGTCTTTAAGCAGAAGCATATCAGCAGGCAAATTGCTTGCTGACCAGACACGCTGCAAAGACACACACCTTTAATGTACGTACATTCTTGTGAGGAGAATACTGTGGCACATTCAGAGCTTGTTGAGTCACTTAAAGGAAAACTCATTGTCAGCGTCCAGGCGTATCCTGGTGAGCCTATGAGGCATCCAGAGACCATGGCTCAGATTGCTCGCGCTTGTGAGCTTGGCGGCGCTGCAGCTATTAGGTGCCAGGGTTTGTCTGATATTTCTGCCATTAAGGGTAGGGTTGAAATTCCTGTTATTGGCCTCTGGAAAGAGGGTCACGAAGGCGTCTACATTACTCCTACGCTTCGTCATGCGCGTGCTTGTATTCACGCTGGCGCAGATGTTGTTGCCTTAGATGCAACAGACCGTCCAAGGCCTGATGGTAGAACCTTTGAAGAGACTGTTGCAGTACTTCGCTCAGAGTCTGACGTACTAATCATGGCTGACTGCATGACTATGGATGACATCCGTCGCGCTGTTGCCGCTGGTTGTGACCTCGTTTCAACTACGCTCTCTCACAACAAGGCCGCTATTGATACAACGCTTGATGATGGCCCTGATATTGCCCTTCTCCAGCAGGCAACTACTGAATTCCCAGGTATTGCCATTATTTGCGAGGGCCACGTCCACACACCACAAGACGCAAAAGATGCTCTTGATGCAGGCGCATGGGCGGTTGTTTCAGGTACAGCCATTACACATCCAACTTCAATTACCTCTTGGTTTGCTGCAGCACTTGAGGATTAACGCTTGGAGCGGTAAGGTTTTCTCGTCACGTATTTAAGGAGCGCCTGTGAAGAAAAACGATCCTACATCTTCAGTTATTCCCGACATTGTCATTATTACGGGTATGTCTGGATCGGGTCGTACGCAGGCGCTTCATGTGTTTGAGGACATGGGTTATTTCTGTATTGATAACCTGCCACCAGCTCTTATTTTGCAGCTTTCTAACCTTGTGGGCATTAATACGGGTGTTGGTCGCCACTTGGCTGTTACCTGCGATTTGCGCTCGCAAGGTCTTTTTGATGACATCTCTGAAGCTCTGAAGTCTCTTGCAGATCACGAGCTCACCTACAAGATTGTTTATCTGGACTCCTCAGACGAAGTACTTATGCGTCGCTATAGCGAGAATCGCCGTCGTCATCCTTTAGCGCAGGAGGGAGAAAATCTCTCATCTGCAATTTCTAGGGAGCGCGCACAGCTTCAAGACATAAAAGCGCTGGCAGATGTGGTCCTAGACACCTCGTCTATGCGTACTAATACGCTCAAGAGCCGCCTTCGTCGTGCATTTTCAGAGCTTGCTGAACAGCAGCTTATGGATGTTAGCGTGTTTTCCTTTGGCTTCAAAAATGGTTTGCCCGTTGAGGCTGACCTTATGATTGACGTGCGATTCCTGCCTAATCCTTACTATGATCCAGAGCTCAGACCACTTACCGGTCTTGATGAGCCAGTAGCTCAGTTTGTCCTTCAGCATGGCACTACTAAGAAATTCCTTAAGTCTTGGTTTGAGCTGCTTGATGTAGTAATGCCTGGCTATGTGCAGGAAGGCAAAAGCTTGCTCTCTATTGCGGTAGGTTGCACGGGTGGCCAGCATAGAAGCGTTGCTATTGCGCGTGCCACCGCAGAACATCTGACTGACCAGGGTTATCGCGTAACGCTGTTCCATCGCGATCTTGATGCGGCTCAGAAGAAGTCTCAGCAGGCTGAGTAGAAGTTAGTCTGTCATGTCCTATACTGCCTTGGTTAAAAATGAGCTGGTCAGCGTACCAGAAATTCAGACGGACTGTGAATTAGCCCAGCTTTCTGCGCTTATTCGTGTTTCTGGAACGTTATCGATGCACGGTCCTGGCAAATTTGCCGTTCGCATTGTTACCGAGACAGGCACGGTAGCCCGAACAGTTATTAGTTCTTCTCGCCGTCTGTTTGATCTGGGTACTTCCGTTGAGTACCGTCGCTCTATCATGCATAAAAAACGCAACTATTTGCTTGAGATTTCTAACCAGGATTCGCTTGCAGAAGCGCTTTCCGCTCTTGGCATTTATATACCGGGAGAAGGCCTGGTAAGTGGCATTCCAAAGAGTGTTATTCGCACCAAGCAAGCGCAGCGAGCCTTTTTGCGCGGAGCGTTTATGGCGGGTGGATTTTTGGCTGATCCCTTAAAAGATTTTCACTTAGAGATTGCTGTCTCGGGAGAAAGATTTGCCACTGAGCTGGTAAAACTTATGGGATCCATTGGTGTAAAGGCACGCCTTAATCATCGTAACCGTCATACCAATGCGCTCATGCGTACCAGAGAAATTTATGCTGTCTACCTTAAGAGCTCTGACGATATCATCAAGTTTTTGCGAGAGATTGGTGCGCCAACTATGGCGCGCGCTATCGCGTTTACGCGTGTGCAAAAGCATTATCGCAACAACGTAAACCGAGTTGTCAACGCAGAGATGGCAAATCAAACACGCTCTTCAAATGCAGCGGCAGATCAGTTAGCGCTCATAGAAAAGGCCGAGAAACTCATTGGACTCAGAGCTCTGCCGCCAGCGGTCAGAGATTTTTGTCTTGCACGAAAAGATAACCCTGAGCTGTCATTATCAGCGCTGGGGGAGTCGTTTGTACCACCCGTATCCAAGTCCGCCATGTATCACCGATTGCTTCGTTTGGAAAAAATCGTTCAGGATTTAGAAAAAGATGCATAAGTTATCGGCGAGTGCGGTAAAATACTCGGTGTACGGTTTAAATGTTAATGAATCCGGAGAATGGCTCTGGGTCACCGAAAGGAGCATTACGTATGGCAGTAAAGGTTGCTATTAACGGTTTTGGCCGCATTGGTCGCCTTGCATTTAGGCAGATGTTTGGTCACGAGGGTTCCGAGATTGTTGCAATCAACGACCTTACTTCTCCAGAGATGCTTGCATATCTTCTGAAGTATGACTCTACTCAGGGCAACTATTCCCGCGATCACAAGGTAGAGGCAACTGACCACTCCATCATCGTTGACGGTCACGAGATTGTTATTTACAAGGAGGCAGACGCTAACAACCTGCCTTGGGGCGATCTCAACGTTGACGTTGTTCTTGAGTGCACCGGTTTCTACACTTCTAAGGACAAGGCACAGGCTCACATCAACGCTGGTGCTAAGAAGGTTGTCATTTCTGCTCCTGCAGGCAATGACCTCCCAACCATTGTCTTCAACGTTAACCACGAGACCCTCACTGCAGATGACAACATCATCTCCGCAGCTTCCTGCACCACCAACTGCCTTGCTCCTATGGCAAAGGGTCTTAACGATTTCGCAACTATCAAGTCCGGTATCATGACCACCATTCACGCATACACTGGTGATCAGATGATTCTCGACGGCCCACAGCGCAAGGGTAACTTCCGTCGTTCCCGTGCTGGTGCAGAGAACATCGTTCCTAACTCCACCGGTGCTGCTAAGGCTATTGGCCTTGTTCTTCCTGAGCTCAACGGCAAGCTCATTGGTGCTGCTCAGCGCGTTCCTACGCCAACTGGCTCCCTCACCAACCTCTATGCTGTTGTTGACAAGAAGGTCACCGTTGACGAGGTCAACGCTGCAATGAAGGCATATGCAGAGACCATCCCAGAGACCTTTGGTTACAACGAGGATGACATCGTTTCCCGCGATATCGTCGGCGAGACCCACGGCTCCATCTTCGACGCAACTCAGACCATGTGCTCTGACCTTGGCGATGGCACCACTCTTGTTCAGGTTACCTCTTGGTACGACAACGAGAACTCCTACACTTCTCAGATGGTCCGCACCATCAAGTACTTCGAGAAGTTCGTTGCTTAAGTTCTAGTTACATAGACGCCTTAGGCGCGGTCGCAGCATCTGCCGCGATCGCGCCTTCTTTTGTTGGAAACGTATTTAAAGGAGTGACATGGCTTTTACAAAGAAGACTGTCCGCGATGCAGATGTTGACGGTAAGCGCGTTCTTATGCGCGTTGACTTCAACGTGCCTCTAAAGGACGGCGTTGTTACTGACGACACCCGCGTTCGCGCTGCACTTCCAACCATCCAGTATCTTCTCGACCACAACGCAAAGGTCATCCTGATGAGCCACCTTGGCCGTCCAGATGGCACCGGCTTCCAGCCAGAGCTTTCCCTGCGCCCAGCTGCAGAGAAGCTTGCTGAGCTTCTTGGCCGCGAGGTTAAGTTTGTTGAGGACACGTATGGCGAGAAGGCCCGTGAGGCTGTAGACGCACTCAAGGACGGCGAGGTTCTTGTTCTTGAGAACGTCCGTTTTGACAAGCGTGAGAAGAAGAACGATCCAGAGATTGCAAAGACCCTTGCATCTTATGGTGACATCTTTGTTCTTGATGCCTTTGGTACCGCTCACCGTGCACAGGGCTCCGTTGTTGGACCAGCAGCTTACCTTCCTGCATACGCTGGCTTCCTGCTTGAGAAAGAGGTTGACACTCTTACCTCTATCTTCTCTAACCCAGAGCGCCCACTTGTAGCTATCGTTGGTGGCTCCAAGGTTTCTTCTAAGATTGGTGTTCTTGATCACCTTATCGACTCCGCTGATACCCTCATCATTGGTGGCGGTATGGCATACACCTTCTTCCTGGCAAAGGGTTATACCGTTGGTACTTCTCTTCAGGAGCCAGACTGGATTGAGCGCGCAGGCGAGATGCTCAAGAAGGCAGAGGAGAAGGGCGTTAAGATTCTGCTTCCTGTTGACAACGTTGTTACCGATCACTTTGGTGAGGACGCTGTTGGTGAGGTAGTTCCTTCCGATCAGATTCCTGCAGACCGCATGGGTATGGACATTGGTCCTAAGACTGTTGAGCTTTACTCTGAGGCCATCAAGGGCGCAAAGACCGTCTTCTGGAATGGTCCTATGGGCGTCTTTGAGTTTGACCAGTTTGCAAAGGGCACCGAGGCTGTTGCTCGTGCTGTTGCAGATGCTGATTGCACCTCTATCATCGGCGGCGGCGATTCCGTTGCAGCAGTTAACAAGTTCCACCTTGCTGACAAGATGAGCTGGATTTCCACTGGCGGCGGCGCTTCCATGGAGCTCGTTGAGGGTAAGGCACTTCCAGGAGTGGAGGCGCTTCTCGATGCGTAATCGTATGATCGCAGGTAACTGGAAGATGAATGAGACTTTCGCTGAGGGCGTTGAGCTTGCTCAGGGAATTGTCGATCAGCTTGCTTCCGGTACCGGAAACGTTGATGTTGTTATTGCTCCACCTCTTGTAGACCTTAAGGGTGTCTCTGAGGTTCTTACCCAGGCCAACTCTTCTGTTGCTCTCTCTGCACAGAATGTGTATTGGGAGGAGTCTGGTGCATTTACTGGTGAGACCTCTCCAGCAATGCTGACTTCTGTTGGTGCAACTTACTGCATCATTGGTCACTCCGAGCGTCGTGGCTACTTTGGCGAGACCGACGAGGACATTAACCGCAAGGCAAAGGCATTGATGGCTCATGACATCGTTCCTATTTCTTGCTGCGGCGAGTCTCTTGAGGTTCGTAACGCCGGAACTCACGTTCAGTTTGTTGTTGACCAGATTAAGGCAGATACCAAGGGTCTAGAGATTACAGATCCTTCTAAGTACGTTATTGCTTACGAGCCAATCTGGGCAATTGGTACTGGTATGACTGCAACTGCTGATGACGCACAGGAAGTCTGCGGTGCAATCCGTAAAACCCTGGTAGAGATTTTTGGCGCAGAAATTGCAGACGGTATCCGTATTCTTTACGGTGGCTCTGCTAAGCCAGAGAACGTTGGAGGCTTCCTCGAGAAAGAGGACGTCGACGGCGCACTTGTTGGCGGTGCATCTCTCAAGGCTGATTCCTTCGTTGCAATGGTAAAGAGCGCAATGAACTAAACTCTGACAAAGTTCCTTACCACTGGTGAGGCGCTTGGCTCATTTGTTAAGTTCTTGTTTGTTTTGCAACTTGGCACACGTCATTCCCAAAGGGGAGTGGCGTGTGCTATTCTTTTCTCTTGTACGTGAAAATAACTAGGGCTGGATCTTCTCGCCAGCAAGAGGGGGAACCTCGTGGGCGTTCTGAATACAATTCTTTTAGTGCTGTTTGTACTTTCTGGCATTTTGACGGTGCTGCTTGTTTTGGCACACTCCGGAAAGGGCACCGGCGTTTCTGACATGATTGCTGCATCTATGTATAACGCAAGCGCTGGTTCAGGCATTATGGAGAAGAACCTTGATCGCCTTACCATCATCACTACAACCATCTTCTTGGTCTGCGCTATTGTGATGGCTTTGACGTTCCCTGTTGGAGCTATTGGCTAAGTAGTCGCTTGCATATTTGAATTACCTGCCGAGAAACCCGAGTTTCTCGGCATTTTTTATTCGTAGCCTGCGGAGCATGTGAAAATTTGCTGTTGGGAATAACGGCAAAATAGTTGGATGAGACAGATAGTAGTTTTCTTTTACTTCTTAACAGAATTTTCAATAACGTTTCTCATATGTAAACAAATTTGATTGTGACCTGCACGCTGGATTCAAACAGTCATTATATGTGGATACGTTTTACTGGGATTGGTATGCATAATCTTGGATATCTAAGAGATATTTTTTGGGTTAGATAACTTATCCATGGTAAAATTGCACCTTGCTGTGTATTTGCAGCATGTTTGTTGTAGGAATGCTAGGTTGCCATACCGAGAAAACCTCGCTTATCAGGTGGATAAGCGCAAGGCGGTGAGGAGAGTCAATGGCACGGTTTGTTTGGTACGTTACAAAGAGGATTTTGAGCTACATTGTGATGATTTTTGTTGCAACTTCACTCACATTCTTCCTCGCATCATCGTTTATGAACCCACGCTCCAACTTTGAGCAGCGTACTCCACGTCCTCCACAGGAGTCTATTGAGGAAAACCTGTATAGGACTAATCTGAATGATAAGACTCCAGTTATTGAGCGTTATCAGGTCTGGATTACCAATCTGCTTACTAAGTTTGATCTTGGTATGACTCCAACGGGCGATAATGTTAACCGTGAGATGAGCTCTAGGTTCATGTCTTCTATTCTGCTTATGACTCCAGCAACCATTTTGTCTGTTGTTATTGGCGTCAGCCTGGGTGTTTATACCGCTCAGCGCCAGTATCAGTGGCAGGACCGTTTCTTAAGTGGCGTTGCTTCGGTTTTGCTTGTTATCCCAACTGTTGTTATGGCAATCTTGATTGTTTTTGCAGCAATCGAGATTAATGCACGTGCCGGTTCTCGTATTTTCTACGTTACCGATCTTTCTAGTGGAGATACCGGAAACTTCTTTACTTGGCTTATTGACTTCCTACAGCACATTATTCTTCCAACCATTGTTCTTACTATCGTAAGTTCCGTTGGTTACCATCTCTCTCAGCGTACCTACCTACTTGACGAGATGCACGCAGATTATGTTCGTACTGCTCGCGCCAAGGGCCTCACTCGTAAGAAGGCAATTCGTAAGCACGCTCTTCGCGTTTCTTTGATTCCAACCGCTGTTTCAGTTGCTTTCTCTCTTGCAGGTATCTTCACAGGTGCTGTTATGACCGAGAAGGTCTTTGCAATTCACGGTCTTGGTGAGTACTTCATTAACTGTATTAACAACAACAATATTCACGGTGCAGTTGCAGTTGCAGCTTTCTCTGGCGCAATGACTCTTGTTGGCGCTCTTCTGGCTGACCTCTTTGCTGCTGCTCTTGATCCACGAATTAAGATGAGCTAAGGAGGCGGACATGTCTAAAGAAGAGCTTCAGAATAAAGACGAGAAAAACGTCTCCATTGATGCAGGTCTTACTAATGCTGAACGTGAGCTTCAGGCAGATGCTAAGTCTGAGAACAAAGAAGTTAAAAGAATTAGCTATGCTGGCCTGATTGCAAGGCGTTTCTTCCGCCAGCGTTCTGCAGTAATCGGTTTGATTATTCTTGGAATTATGGTTCTTATTGCAGTTTTTGGACCATATGCCACCCCATTTAATTACACAGATGCTGACTTTACTGCAATTAACATGGCTCCTAATGCAAAGCATTGGTTTGGTACTGATGGTGCTGGTATTGACCTGTATGCCTGTGTTGTCCACGGCCTTGGCCGTTCTTTGACCATTGGTATCAGCTATGCAATCTTGACCACTATCATTTCTGCAATTATTGGTACTGCCATTGCTTATGTCCGCGGCATTCCAGAGAAGATTGGTATGTGGCTTCTTGATATGCTCATGGTCATCCCTAGCTTCTTGCTGGTTGCTATGATTGTTCGCGCATCAGGCGGTGAGTCTGGTTGGCTCATGCTTATCTTTGGTTTAACTGCTTTTGGTTGGATTGGTCGTGCACGTACTATCCGCACCATGGCTCTGTCTTTGCGTGAGAGAGATTACGTCAAGGCCGCTAAGTATATGGGTGTGCCACCATTTACCATCATTATTCGTCACCTTATTCCAAACCTTGGCTCAATTCTTATTATTGATTTGGTCTTGGCTGTTATTGGTGGCATTAACTCTGAGACTGCATTCAGCTTCTTGGGTCTTGGTATCAAGGCACCAGATACCTCTCTTGGTTATCTCTTGAGTGCTGGTTCTTCTGCAATGCTTACTACTCCATGGATGATTCTGATTCCATCGGCATTTCTGATTGTTGTTTGTGTTGGCCTGCAGCTCATCGGCGACGGCCTTCGCGATGCCTTTGACCCTTATTCACGCGCTGCTGGTAGCGTTAAAGATCAGGAAGAGGATTCTTCCAAGGATGACGCTCAGCTCGGTGATCTTGAGGGAAGCATCGTTTCTGAAGAAACTACGGAGCGTGCATAATGTCTGACACTACTACTACTTCAACAAAGCAGGGAAGTGTAGAGATGGATGATGTCCTTCGCTACGAGCTGCTTGAATCAAACGGTCCAAAGGGTGCTCCAACAGGAGAGCCAGTTCTTTCCGTTCGTGATCTCAAGGTATCCTTTAATACTGAGGCTGGTCGTGTAGACGCAGTTCGCGGTGTTAACTTTGACCTCTGGGGTGGCCGTACCCTTGGTATCGTAGGCGAGTCCGGCTCTGGTAAGTCAGTAACCGCCCTGTCTCTTATTGGTCTTCTTGATGACAATGCTCACGTTACAGGCTCTATTAAGCTTGGTAATGAGGAGCTCATTGGTAAGACCGATGAAGAGATGTCAAAGCTTCGTGGCACTAAGATTTCTATGATCTTTCAGGATCCACTGTCTGCTTTGACTCCAATGTTCTCTATTGGAGATCAGCTTGCAGAAGCTCTGCTTACTCATAATCCTCACATGAGCAAGGCAGACGTTCGTAAGCGTTGTATTGAGCTTCTCTCCATTGTTGGTATTACTGATCCAGAGAATCGTCTGGATTCTTTCCCACATGAGTTCTCTGGTGGTATGCGTCAGCGTGTTGTTATTGCAATTGCTATTGCAAACAACCCTGACATCATCATCGCAGACGAGCCAACCACCGCTCTTGACGTAACTATTCAGGCTCAGATTCTTGACGTCTTGAAGGTTGCACAGAAAGAGACGGGTGCAGCAGTTGTTTTGATTACACACGACCTTGGTGTTGTTGCAGGTACTGCTGACGATATTATGGTTATGTATGCAGGTCGTGGCGTCGAGCGTGCAAGTGTTGATACGCTTTTTGCTGAGCCAAGACATCCTTATACTATGGGTCTTTTGGGTGCAGTTCCAAAGCCACACCTTCCAGCAGAGCACAGGCTTGTTCCTATTAAGGGTAATCCACCATCACTTGCTGCCATTCCAACTGGTTGTCCTTTTAACCCACGTTGTCCTATGGCTACCGAGGAATGCTCCAAGAAAGAGCCAGTGCTGCTTCCTGCAAATGCTGCCGAGGGTCACTTGGCATCTTGCCACCACCTTCAGGAGATTTGCGAGAAGAACCTCACGTATGCTGAGGTGTATCCAGACTTTGAGCCAATCCTTCCAAAGTGGGTTGATGTTCCTCGTAACGAGCGTCCTGTTGTACTCAAGGTTGAGAATCTTACCAAGACTTTCCCTGTTCAGGGTAAGGGCTTTATTAGGCGCAGCAAGGGCACTATGACTGCTGTTGACCGTGCAAGCTTTGAGATCCATGAGGGAGAAACCCTTGCACTGGTTGGTGAGTCTGGTTCTGGTAAATCAACAACTCTGATGCAGATTATGGATCTGCTGAAGCCTGAGGATGGTCGTATTACGGTCCTTGGCAAAGATGTTGCTGAGCTTAAGAATGCTGCACAGCGTAGAGAGCTTCGTAAAGATCTTCAGGTTATCTTCCAGGATCCAATGAGTTCTCTGGACCCACGTATGCCTGTCTATGACGTTTTGGCTGAGCCGCTTCAAGCGCAGGGTTGGAACAAAGAGGATATTAATACTCGTATTGGCGAGCTTATGCGTCTGGTTGGTATCAACCCAGACTATGTTGACCGCTTCCCATCCCAGTTCTCTGGTGGTCAGCGTCAGCGTATTGCTATTGCTCGTGCTCTTGCAACCAGTCCAAAGATTCTTCTGTTGGATGAGCCAATTGCATCTCTGGACGTTTCCATTCAGGCAGGTATTATTAACCTCCTTGAGGATCTTCAGGTTCAGTTGAAGATTTCTTATCTCTTTGTTGCTCACGATCTTGCTGTTATTCGTCATATTTCTGACACGGTTGCTGTTATGCACCTGGGCAAGATTGTTGAGTACGGTGAGACTGAAGACGTCTTTACTAACCCACAAGATCCTTACACTAAGGCGCTTCTCTCGGCTATTCCAATTCCTGATCCAAAGATTGAACGTACCCGTGAGCGCATGATTTATCAGGATGGTAAGCTGGTTCCTGCTACTCACATTTCTAACGAGTAACAAAGATTCAATAAATTTTCTGAAAACCCGCACTTAAAACTAGGTGCGGGTTTTCTTTGTTACAAATAGTGAACGAGGTTGTTACGGGAATGTTTCTGCTATGGAGTATTTTCAGGCAATTTCGTATAGTTAAGTGAATATCTGTAGGCCTTTAACGAAATGGGTGATCATATGGCTGACAGTTTTTCTCGTCGTTCGTTCTTTGCTCTGACTGGAATCACCGCCGCAGGCCTTGGCCTTGCTGGTTGTGCTCCATCAAATCCTCAGAGCAGCTCTTCCAATACTGGAACTGAGCCACAGGACGGCTCCCCTGCAAACACTCCTCTGGATCAGCTTCCACTTCCAGAGAAGGGCAAGACGTACAACAATCCTAAGTCTCGTGATGAGGTTAAGGATGGCGGTACTCTAACCCAGCCAATCACCGAGATTGGTCCACAGTGGAATTACTACCAACTTGCTGGTAATACCTCTTACATGAACATCCTTCACGGTCTTATCAACCCTCGTGACCTGTTCCTTAACAATGCTGATGGTGATAAGTTTGAGCCAAACAAGGATTACATCAAGGAATTCAAGGTAGAGGAGAAGGACGGCAAGCAGGTTGCTACCCTGACCTTCACTGATCAGGCTACCTTCAACGATGGTACCGCTATTGATTGGACCGCAATTCAGACCGCATTCATCACTATGAGTGGTCAGAATAAAAAGTTTGCGGTTTCTTCAACTGATGGTTATGACAAGTATGAGTCTGTTGAGCAGGGCGATACTGCTAAGACTGCTGTTATTACCATGAAGGAAGCAGTCTATCCAATCGAGAGCATCTTGAGCTATGCTCTGCACCCAAAGCTTCAGGATCCAGACTTCTTCAACAATGGCTACATCAATCAGCCAAACAATGAGCTTGGTTCTGGCCCTTACATCGTTGATTCTTTCGATGATTCTGCTGTAACCTTCAAGCCAAATCCAAAGTGGTGGGGTGACGCTCCTAAGCTTGACACCCTTGTCTACAAGCAGATGGATACCCAGGCTTCCATTAATGCATTCAAGAACGAAGAGGTTGACACTACCGGTGGTTCCGTTTCTGGTTCTGCTGAGCTTCTTTCTAACTTCACTGGTCTTGGTGATAAGGCTCAGATTCGCCGTGGTCTTGGTATGTCTATTGCTGTTATCGAGATCAACTCTACTCGTGGTGTTCTTCAGGATGTTGCAGTTCGTAAGGCATTCTGCCAGGTTGTTGATCCTGCAACTATCGTTTCTATTGTCTTCCAGGGTGTTAACTGGAAAGAGGACGCACCAGGCTCTATGCTTTGGCCTTACTGGGCAGCTGGTTATGACAACAACCTTCCAGACGATCTCAAGAACCTCAAGTCTGCTGATGATCGCAAGGCTGCTGCTAAGAAGACCCTTGAGGATGCAGGCTACAAGCTTAACGGCGATTACTATGAGAAGGATGGCCAGCAGGTAACCTTTGCTTACACTCTGTTTGGTGACGGTACTACTGTTAAGAACCGTGCTGCTGCAATCCAGAAGATGTGCAAGGATGCTGGTATTAACCTCACTCTTGATTCTCACCCATCTTCTGAGTTCTCTGATGTTCTTACCTCTGGCTCTTGGGATGTCTGCCTCTTTGGTTGGGTTGGCTCTTCAACTTCTTACAACAACGGTGGTCAGCTCTATGGTTCTGAGTCTGGATCCAACTTTGGTCAGCAGGGCTCCGCAGAGACCGATGAGATGTTTGCAAAGGTTGTCTCTACTCAGAACTTTGATGAGCGCATGAAGCTCATGAATGAGGCTGAGAAGAAGATGATGCAGACTTACGCATACCTTCCTGTCTACACTGGCCCAGACTGCTACGTTGTTAAGAAGGGTCTTGCTAACTTTGGTCCTGCACTCTTCCAGAGCGTGCCTGCAACCATTGTTGGTTGGCAGAAGTAAGCAAGGGACAAGGCGATCTTCTCGCAAAGTTCTTTTGAGAAAAAGTTTTTAATTTTTCTCACAAATGTTGCCAGAAGATGTGTTAGTATATCCCTCGCTGCAAAGCAAGTCGGAGTGGCGGAATTGGCAGACGCGCTAGCTTGAGGTGCTAGTGACCTACTAACGGTTGTGCGGGTTCAAGTCCCGCCTCCGACACCACGGAATTTCGGCGGATCTCTTCGGAGGTCCGCCTTTTTCGTATACTTAGGCAATGTGATTTGTTTTTCCTTGCTGGTAAGGAGTGACTGTGGCAGATAACAAGCTGAGCGTAAGGCGTGTTGAGGGAGTTGTCGACGGAACTGTTGCTGCAACTCTGTCTCAGTTGCTGCGCCTAACCAGCGATGCAGTCATTGTTTTTAATATGGAGGGCATGGTTCTTCTCGCCAATGAGGAGGCAGAAACCTTATTTGCTAAGGAAGACGGCACCATTGCCGGCCTGGATGTTCGCTTTTTGTTTACCCCTGCAAATCAAGAAAACTTGCAGAAGCCGTTTTCTGTAGAGTCGTTGCCGTTTGCGATTGATGGCTCCACTTCCATGGTGGCCGCTCCTGCGCAAGATGGCACGTCGCAGGTTTTGAGTGTACGTGCAGATTATGTGGGTGCTCCTACACAGGCTATTGTTTTGACTGCCTCTAAGCTTCGTGACATGGCTAGCCCTATGCACGATGATGAACGAATGGTGTTGGACCTTCGCCGAGCCAACAGGAGGCTCTCAGGAGCGCTTCAGATTGTTTTGGACACGCTTGACTCGGAAGATATGGGTCAGCTTATCGAGCGCGTGTTAGAAGAGCTCTCAGAGACTGTCGAGGCCGATGGTGCGCTTATCTATCTTGCTGAGCAAGACGGGTATCACCTTCATGGTGCAACAAAGTCTTTGAGAAGTGCGGCATTGGATAGAATTCCTCGCTACTTTGCATTTAACAGCTCTCTGGAGCGTTTGACGTTTTATTCCGAGCACGCACTTCGCTTGCATACCATGCCTTTGAACTCAAGCACGCTCAAGCAGGGAAGAGTTAAAAAGCGCAACCTTGTTAACGAGGAAACACGTGAGGTTATAACCGTTGATGCAAGTCATTTGCCTCCGTTTACCAGCTTTCTTGTGGTTCCTGTGTGGTTTGGCGGTCACATTGTTGCCCTGATTGAGGTGGGCTGGGAGCGCAAGCGCGCGCTTTTGGTTGAAGATGCAAGACTTCTGGACTCCATTGCAAATTACCTCTCGGTACAGCTTGTGGGCGCGTTGTCGGCCATGAGAACGCAGCGTAGAGACACGCTTCGCGAGGCATTAGCTCGCGTGCGCCAAGGATTGCTTCATAGCGCTGCAGAGGGCGAGAAGATCTCTGGTGAGCGATTACAGCAGGTTATGAGGTCGGTGGGCACCGATCTGAACGCACAGGTTTTCTCGGTAGATTGCTGTGAGGTCACAGGCAACATTACGCTCCATGCGCTTGGCGCTGAGCAAGCGTTTGGCGACGCTCAGGACGGCGCGCAAGACGGAGCGCAGGCCGCAACGGAGGTCGGTGGCGCGCAAGACGGAGCGCAGGCCGTAGCGGAGGCCGGTGGCGTGCAGGCTGCGGTGGAGGCCGGCGGCGCACAGGATGGCGGCAACCAGATAGTGCTTCCATCGACGGTTGAGGGACTCAAGACAGGAGAGGGCGAGGCGTCAGTCAAAGAGGTCGAGCTTGATTCTGAGTTGAGTCGTGCGCTTGCTGCACAAGGGTTGCCCTGCAAGGGAGCTGTGCTTTTCTTGGGCAAGTTTGCCGGCGAGCAGCATACCTGGCTTTTCTTGCGAGAAGAAAACGCTGAGCCCTTAAGCGACATTGAGCTTGATTTCTTGGACCGCGTGATGCTTCTGGTTCACTCGTTGGCCGTTGGTGCCGAAGAGAGCCAGCAAAATAAGCATATCTCACAGGCGCTGCAGTCGGGCATGAAAAATGACCTGCAGAAGGTAGAAGGAATTTCTGCCGAGGGAATTTATTCGTCCGCAACCGCCGACGCGTTTGTTGGTGGCGATTTTTACAGCATGATTAAGCTGCCAGGCCGTCGCGCGTGCATTATTATGGGCGACGTTTCTGGCAAGGGTATTGAGGCAGCATCTATTTCATCTGCAGTTAAAACGGCACTTTCTGCCTACGCATGGGAGGGAA
Organism: uncultured Atopobium sp.; assembly: GCA_938038135.1. Lineage (GTDB taxonomy): Bacteria > Actinomycetota > Coriobacteriia > Coriobacteriales > Atopobiaceae > Lancefieldella. The sequence goes on along the minus strand of CALHQT010000031.1, from coordinate 1,531 downwards.
GAACTCCCGCTCGCATGGTGGCAACGCTGAATGAGTTCCTGCTGGGCTTCTCGAGGGTAGAGACGTTTGCAACGCTTTTTATTGGTATTGTAGACCTTACAACTTCATCGTTGACCTACTGCTCCGCTGGTCATCCACCTGCGATTTTGGTGTCTGCTCAATCGGGCGACGCTGAGCTTTTGGACGTACAGTCGGGCGTTGTGGGCGCGTTTCACGACATGGAGTATAAAAACGGTACGATTCGCTTGCACGAAGGTGATATCCTGCTGCTTTACACCGACGGAACCACGGAAGCTCGTAGCCCTGAAGGCGCTTTCTTTGGCGAAACTGGCCTGCGAGACATGATTATGAACGAGGTTCCTCGTGGCTTTGATGGCCTGCTCAATAGGTTCTTGAGCACGCTTGATCGCTATACCGGCCGAAGGCTTGACGACGACGTTGCCATGGTTGCCTTGCGCTTTGATGAGCTTGTCGGCGTAGATTCGAGCGCGCTCGGCGGCACTGACTCTGGCATGCTTGGCAGCGCTGATTCTGGCGAGAAGAGCGACTAGACGATTTTCTCGCTAAAAAGTGTAGATATCTGAAATTCTTGTTGCTGCGCGGGAACAAGAAACGTATGTATACGCAGCCAAACATAGCAGTTGTTTCAGTCAATACTGACCTTGACGTGAGGGGAGTCCCGCGCGTGAAGGCTCAGATTGAGCAACTCATTGATAGCGGCTGCAGAAGAATTGTGCTGAATATGTCGGAGGTTTCGTACATCGACTCATGCGGCATGGGCTTTATTGTGTGCGCTGTTCGACGCATGAAGACGCTCGGCGGTCTTATGAGCTTGACCAACGTTCAACCGACGGCGTTTAAGGCCTTGGTGCGCATGGGTCTTATCGATTTCATGCCTATAAGTACCTGCGCCGCTAAGTCGCGCGTGACTCCGCTTGCACCGGGCACACATCCGTCGTTTCAGACAACGTTTAGAGTTGATCCCAACAAAATGTGTGACGCTCGCTCAAGGGCTATCGCGCTGCTGAAGACACTGCCGTTTACCTCGGACCAAATGTTTGACATTGAACTTGCAGTTGGCGAGGCTATTGGCAACGCCGTTGATCACGCGTGCGAGAAGGGCGTGCTGACCACGGTTTCCGCGTATCCAGACAGGGTGGTCATTGACGTCTCGGATTGCGGTGGCGGTTTTAGCGTCTCCGATGAGGAAGAGCCTCCCGAGACCGGCCAGTTTGCCGAGCGTGGACGCGGCGTTAAGCTGATGCGCCTGCTTATGGATGCCGTGTCTATCCAGGAGAAACCTTCCGGCAACGGCACCATTGTCCGTCTGGTCAAGATGATGCGCTAGGGCGTGTGGGATGCGCCTGATTTCTGCAAAGAATCTGTAACTTTTGCCTGAAAACGTCAAAGAATCGGTGGATTTGCCTGATTTTGTCAAAGAATCGGTGGCTCAAATACAGATTCTTTGCACTTTTCAGGCGGACCTTTCGTGACGTGACTTTTGAATCCGAGGTTAGTTTCATGAGCATTC
>CALHQT010000030.1:0-18241 GCA_938038135.1 uncultured Atopobium sp. | reverse complement strand
GCCGACGAAGCGCATCATGCCACCGGCGACGGACAGTGCATTCATGAGCCACTTTGGAATTGCCGTGGTGATCTGAGTTCCAAATGCAGCGCCACCCAGGAAGAACAGGGTAACAATGACACCAAAGAAAAGACCAAGAGCAGCCATTGCGCCGTAGTTAATACGAGCAATTCCCTTAGGATCGGCCTTCTCTGCGTATGCATCAGCAGTTGCCATTACAGGGGACATAATGGTAAAGATGATGGTTACTGCATACTGACCAAGCAGGGAGAATGGAATTGCTGCAGCTACAGCAGCCATTGGCTCAAGCTTAGTGGTGATTGCAAAGACTGCAGACATAATGCCGCCGATAACAGCATTAGGTGGCTGTGCACCACCAACAGGCATGTTACCGATGGTCATAAGCTGATAGGTACCACCAACAATGAGACCAGTCTGAACGTCACCAAGAATCAAACCAACCAAAAAACCAGTTACGATTGGCTGGTAAAGAGACTCGAGGAAACTAAACTGATCGATGCCAGCGATAAACGCAACGATGAAAATTAATAACACCTGAATAGGGCTAACATCCATCTTAACTCCTCCTTTCAAACACACCATAACTACCGATGACGATGATCGGCAGACTATCCGAATACCTTTGCCAACCTGCTAGAAACGTTGCACCATTGCAACTTTTTGTAATCTCTACCAGGAAGTTGCGCGCAAAACTTACTCGAATAGCTTTGAGATATCCTCGACCGGGGTCGTAGGAACACGCCTAATCTCTAGAGTCACCCCCAATTCCTGAAGCTCACGGAAGGCAGCGACGTCCTTATCGTCTACCGCCACACTTGTGGCGACCTGTCGCTTTCCCTCAGCCATGTGCATATTGCCGATGTTCACCTTTTTGATTGGAACACCGCCCTTGACCAGAGTGAGGACATCCTCTGGATTCTCGGCAACTAAGAAAATGTGCTGGCTTGCTGAAGCCTTGTGGATAACATCGATAGTTTTCTGGAGCGTAAAGTACCTGGTTGCAACACCGTTTGGTGCAGCCATATCCATGAGGCCCTGGCGCATCTTATTGCCTGCGACCTCGTCATTAGCAACAAGGATGAGATTTGTTCCAAGGGTACCGTTCCACTGAGTAGCAACCTGACCATGAATCAAACGATTGTCGATTCGAGCAAGCTTGATATCTGGTTCTCCCATAACAAGTTCTCCTCTCTTTACGCGCACACTTGTGCGTGCTATCTGCGATTTTCATCGCACTACTCGCAACTTGCGCTGCGTGTTTTACTGCAAATTTATTTATTGTTGGAAACGCTGATTACCGCCCAACGATCCAACGTGATGACCACATTTGGAGCAAACTCAACATCTACTGTTTCTTTTTTGACGTTTTTAACTACGCCATACATTCCGCTGTTAGTCTTAACTTTCTGACCTGCATGAAGATTCTTCAGAAACTCTGAAGTTGTTCCCGCCTTTTTAGAAGAGGCTCTCCAAACAAAGAAGGAATAAACAAGGCCCAAAATTACCAAGAACGCGAGAAGAACAATGGATGAAGCAAGAATGTTCTCTGCTAGATTTGCCATGTGCATCTCCTTAACTCAACAACAAAACGCTACTTAAATACCATCGTCTCCGAAGATGTCACCTTCTGGCTCAACCTCAAGCTCAAGACACTTATGGACAACTCCCTGGCTACCAGCTAAAACAGCAGTATCAACCAGCTCTTCAAGAGAGGTATCAGCCATACGGCTACCAAGTGTTTCAAGAAGCATAGGAAGGTTTGTACCGGTAACAACTTCTACGTTTGAATAACTCTGAGCAATAATCATTGCCTGATTAAAAGGTGTTCCGCCAAGCAGATCGCAGAAAACCAGCACACCGTCAGTAGTGTCAAGAAGATCGGAAATTGTTGCAGCAAGAGTTTCTGGGTATGTTGCAGCACCGGCTTCAATAAAAGGAACGGGAACAAAAGCTTCTTGCTCACCAGCAATCATCTTTAAAGCATCAGCAAGTCCGTTTGCAAAAGTTCCATGACCAGTTAAAACGCAACCTACCATGTCAAACTCCTTTCGAAGAGTTGGAAACTATCTGGGGAGCTACGCGGAAAACTAGGGGTGTTGAAGTTTCTCTCTAAGTGGTAGATACCAGATAACAACCTAACATAAGTATAGTCTAGTGAGCATCTTGAGATGTGTACGTTAACAATCGCCGGATTAACGGTACTATTTTTACCGTAAACGGTACAATGATTGTTATTTTCGCAGGTAGATATATGGATAAATTGTGATGATGCACTAAAAAGTTGAAACTTTTCCTGAAAAATTAGAAGTTCTTATAACGCACCTTTATACGTAATAAATGTAGTAAACAACCCTAAAATCCTGCTCAAATATGATGAGAAAATAAAATTGGTATTAAGAAATTATGTACTGGTATCTTTTTTTAAAACATCTAAAGAAATTTTTCTTGATGGCTCTTTGGTTAAATAGATTCAACTTAATTCCATTTGCAGTGACAAAGATTCATAGTGTTTCTCGCTCCTGCTATTCTCTAGGCACTCATCGTGCACTGTCTTTTTGACGAGGTGATATGCGTGATTGTTACCGTAACACTCAATGCATCCATTGATAAAGCGTACTACCTGGACTCTCCTGTTGTAGATGGAACGGTACACAGAGTCTCGGTAGTAGATAACAGCGCGGGCGGCAAAGGTCTTAACGCCTCACGAGCCATTACCACCCTTAACTACCCTGTTTGTGCCACGGGATTTGTAGGCGGCAATAACGGTAGATACCTTGTTGAGTTGGCTCACAAAGATGGTATTACCAGTGATTTTATTTATGTTGAGCAAGAAACCCGCTCATGCATTAATATCCTGGAGCCAAGCAGGCAATCAACTGAGTTTTTAGAGCCTGGTCAGCCTGTTCTTCCTGAAGAATTCCTTGCTTTCAAGGCAAAACTTGTCCAGCTTACCAACGAAGCCGAAGTTGTTACCTTTAATGGCAGTGTTCCCAAGGGCATTTCTGCCGAAAATTACAAAGAACTTATTGAAGAGACCATGGCTGCGGGCGTGTCTTGCATTGTAGACGCATCCGGTGCACTGCTCACCTCCTGTATTGATGCCCTTCCTACCATGATCAAACCAAACACCGATGAAATCGGTCAACTTCTAGGAAGAGAAGTAACTACAGAAGACGAGGTCATAAAGGCAGCTCAGGAGCTACACAAACGCGGCATTAAAATTGTAGTTGTCTCGCTTGGTGCAAAAGGTGCGCTCATGGTTTCTGATGAAGGAACCTTTAGAGCAAATCCTCCAAAAATTGAAGCTATCAATCCTGTTGGTGCAGGAGATACCCTTGTTGGCTCATTTGCTGTTGCACTTGCTCAGAAAAAGCCAACTTCAGAGTGTCTTACCTTTGCGCTATCATGCGCTACTGCAAGTTGCCTATCTGCGGGCACCGGTCGCTTTGATCAGGATATTGCAGCAGAAATTCATAAGCAAGTGGCAATCAAGAAGATTGCTGAATAATATGCAGCAAGACAGGTTTCTCGCCAAAGGTTACAAAGACAAAACTATTTCTAGAAAACTTACGTAACAGAGTAAGAGAAACGTTACAATTTTTTCAGTCAATTAAAGAGCCCATTAGGGCGAAAGGAGCAATAGATGTTCGTTACTACTAAGCAGATGCTTCTTGACGCACAGGCTGGCCATTATGCTGTTGGCGCCTTTAACGTTGAGAACCTTGAGTTTGTAATGGCTGTTGTTAAGGCAGCAGAAGAGCGCCGCTCCCCTGTTATTCTTCAGACCACTCCTGGCACCATCAAGTACGCAAGCCTTGATTACTTTGCAGCAATGGTTCGTTGTGCTGCTGAAGAGGCAACTGTTCCAGTTGCTCTTCACCTTGATCACGGTGACGGCTTTGACCGCTGCATTCAGGCAGCTCGCGCTGGTTACACTTCCGTCATGATTGACGGCTCTCACGTTCCTTTTGAGGACAATATTGCCCTTACTGCATCCGTTACCAAGTTTGCAGGTCCTATTAACCTTCCTGTTGAGGCTGAGCTTGGCAAAGTTGGCGGCAAAGAGGACGACGGCCCAGCTGTTGAGGGCGAGAACCCCTACACTGATCCAGACCAGGCTGAAGAGTTTGTTGCACGCACCAACTGCACTTCTCTTGCAGTTGGCGTTGGCACCGCTCACGGCGTCTACCACGGCACTCCTCACATTGAGCAGGGTGTTCTGAAGGCAATCCGCCAGCGCCTTGATATTCCTCTGGTTCTTCACGGTACTTCTGGCGTTCCAGATGACCAGGTAGCAGAGGCAATCCAGAACGGCATTTGCAAGGTTAACTACGCAACCGAACTTCGCCAGGTCTTCACTGCAGCCTTCATGAAGTACATGTCAGAAAACCCTGGCAACTTTGATCCAAAGAAGCCTTCCGTTCCTGGTATGGAAGCAATCACTCAGATTGTTGCAAGCCACATGGATAACTTGGGCTCTTCCCACAAGGCTTAAGCGTCAAGACAAAGCCGTCGCACGTATCCTGCTTTTGGAGATAAAAATATGGCGAGAAGATCGATTGATCTTCTCGCCTTTGTGTTAAAAGCAAAGCGTTGTTGAAAACGCAAGCCTTAGCAAATCTTGCAAATCCAGTCTGCCTCTGGAGCCTCAATCTCTCCAGACTGAATGCTGGTCAGCGTATTGCGGAGCTTAGACATAACTGGTCCAACAGCCTCCATACCAGCGCCAAAGACAATTTCTTTCTGGCCGTCAACAACTTTGCCAACAGGAGAAATAACAGCAGCAGTACCGCACATACCACACTCAACAAATTGGTCAAGCTCGTCAAAGCGGACAGGACGCTCAACAACCTTCATACCCAGCAGGTCTTTAGCAACCGTTGCCAGAGAGCGACGGGTAATAGAAGGCAAAATGGAATCTGTGTAAGACTGTGGAATTACCAGGGTTCCCTCTTTATCAACAAAGAGGAAGTTTGCGCCACTGGACTCCTCAACATAGGTACGAGAGCCAGAGTCAAGATACATACTGTCTGCAAAGCCCTGCTCATGTGCCCAGGTGGTTGGGTACAGAGACATGGCGTAGTTAAGGCCAGCCTTGATGTTACCGGTTCCGTGAGGAGCAGCACGGTCATAAGGAGAAACGGTCAGTGCAACAGGAGCAACGCCGTTAGAGTAATAAGCTCCAACTGGAGTGACCATAATACGGAACTCATAGGTAGGAGATGGCTTAACACCAACAGTATTTCCGGTACCAATCATAAATGGACGAACATACAGCGTAGCGCCCGTACCAAATGGTGGAACCCATGCTGCGTTTGCAGAAACAACCTCTTTAACAGCAGCGACAAATCTATCCTCAGGAAATGGTGGCATGACAAGGCGGGATGCAGAGTCAACCATACGCTGAGCATTGAGGTTAGGACGGAAGCAGACAATATCGCCAGAAACTGTGGTGTAAGCTTTTAAACCCTCAAAAACTTCCTGGCAATAATGGAAGATGTTTGCGCACTCAGACAGTGTAATGCTGTGGTCGGTGGTAAGGCCACCCTCATCCCAAGCACCGTCTTTGTAGTGGGCAACGTAGCTGTAGTCACACTGCGTATATGCGAAGCCAAGCGCTGTCCAATCGATGTCTTTCTTCTCCACTGAGTTTGCCATGGCTTTCCTTTCTCCGTGGGTTTTAAAGAATGAACTCCATCATAAACATGCGGATATGAATACCTAGTCCTATTAAATAGTTTGTAACCGAATAGATATTTTGCGGTATAACGTACATGAGCTGAAGGGAGCAAAAATGAATATCAAACTTAAGAGAACTTACGACGCACCAGAAGCTGACGATGGGTATCGCGTGCTGGTAGATAGACTGTGGCCTCGTGGTATCAAAAAAGAGAACCTACACGCTGATGAATGGGCTAAAACCATTGCTCCTACTACTGAGTGCAGAAAAGCATTCAACCACGATCCAGAGCGCTTTGATAGCTTTGTGTCTACCTATACAGCTGAACTTGACAGCAATCCTGACGCAGATGCCTTTGTCGAACAGCTTAAAAAGCTTGATCAATCTACCGTGACACTGCTTTTCTCGGACAAAGACACTACGTACAACAACGCAGTAGTGCTCAAAAAGTGGCTTGAGACTAAGCTTAAGTAATACGCTTACCCAGCTACGCTTACATATCTTGCGAGAAGAACTCCTGGTAGAAATCCAATTCTTCAGGAGTATCAATACTTGACGAGAATAAAATATCAGGCTCTACGGCGCTAGTGTTCTTGTCAGCAGCGGCATCTGCAGAAGCAAGCAAGTTTGCCTGTCCAAGCAAACGCTTAAGCTGATGAGCGGCGCCTGCCCCACCGTCAAAAAATTCTACGTCTCCTAAAACAGAGCTAATTTGCTTCTTGATAAAGGGGTAATGGGTACACCCAAGAACCACGGCATCTACCTGGCCAGCATAATTTCCCAAAAGCTCGGCCAGTCGTTTATGCATCTGTTCTGAATCAGCCTGGCCAGATTCAATAAGCTCCACCAGTCCTTCTCCTGGAATAGAGATAACCTTTGCAGAAGGATGCAGGTGCGACTCAAGGTTGTGGTACTTCTGCAAAGAGAGCGTTGCTTTTGTAGCCAGAACAACCACTGTTCCATGGGGATATGCAGTTACTGCAGGCTTAAGAGCTGGCTCAACACCCACAATAGGTACATGAGGATAGGTTGCCCTCAGCTCGTCTGCAGCAGCAGCTGTAGCAGTATTGCAAGCTATAACCAGCGCTTTAGCACCCTCATCAATAAACTTTTTAGCAATAGCACAAGAGCGCTGGGCAATCTGCGCTTTTGGTTTAGTGCCATAAGGAGCAAATGCAGAATCGCCAAAATAATGAAATTCCTCGTGAGGCATTTGGGCAACAAGGTGTTTAAGCACACTCATGCCACCAACGCCCGAGTCAAATACACCAATAAAATTATGAGGAGCTAAAGGAGCTTCCATTACAAACCTTTCAAACTGAATGTAAAGTATTTTATACCTTTATCATTCAAAGGTTGATTTGCGTCACTCTTGGGTAGAATGCCAAAGATATGTTTTTAACGATTGGAGTTTCATGAGCAACGAAGGTAAAAAGGTAAAGGTCCACTACGTCGGCACTCTTGATGACGGAACTAAGTTTGACTCCTCCCGTGATCGCAACGAGCCACTGGCATTTACCTGCATGGCTGGTCAGATGATCCCAGGCTTTGATGAGGCTGTCAAAGATATGACCGTTGGCCAGATTGTTGACGTCCACATTCCAGCAGCAGAGGCATATGGTGAGCGCCATGAAGAGGCAGTGCAGCCTGTTCCCGTAGCTCAGCTTCCAGGCTCTGAGAATCTTGTTGCAGGTCAGCAGGTTACTCTGGGCACCCCTGAGGGATACCCTGTTATGGCAACCGTTGTCTCTAACGACGGCACCACTATCGTCTTTGACACCAACCATCCAATGGCTGGTAAAGACCTTAACTTCAACATTGAGCTTCTCGAGGTTGAAGAGTAATCCACTCCCCCTTTATAGGGCGAGAAGGGCGTAGGTGCTTCTGGCATCTGCGCCCTTCCTTTTTGCGTTAAATAGACATCAAAAAGAGCTTAGCTGCATGCAACCAAGCTCTTTTACATAACAAGTTATGAGGGGCCAATACCTTAGCTTAGGACAACGCCGCCAAGCCAGCCCCACCTTGGAGTACTCAAAGCACCAAGCTGAGAAATCCAAGAACTCAAGCTCTGGCTTCTTACAATACCAGAGAGGCAGTGCCTGACCATGCCGCCACCAATGTAAATGCCAACGTGGCCGTAAATCAGAGCTGCAGCAGAACCACCAAGGGTTGGAACAGCAATAATCATGCCAGGCTCAATAGCGCTCTGATCTGTAGAGTAGCACCAAGAATAGTACATATCACAAGCGTTACCATAGAAGGTGCCAACACCTGCGTTTGAGAAGACATTAGAAACCCAAGCAGCACAGAAGCCAGCACCGGTAGATCCGGTATAGCCTGCAGCATTAACAACTGCAGCAGCAGAACCAGAACCAGCAGAAGAGGTTCCTCCTCCGCCACCGCCACCAGAGTAGCTACTACCGCCACCGCTGTCGCTTGATGCAGCAGCACGCTGAGCGGCAACACGCTCTGCCTCCTGCTGAGCGGCAAGAAGTTCAGAATCACGCTGAGCGATAAGCTCTTTTACGTTGTCATCAAGATTTGCAACAACGTTTGCAGCGTCCGCCTGACGAGCAGAAATATCATTAAGCTGAGACTCCTGAGAAGCACGGAGATTCTCAAGTTCAGCCTTCTTATTCTCTAGCTCGGTCTTCTCGGACTGAAGAGCAGCCTTATCAGACTCAAGAGCGGCCTTCAGGTTCTTAACTTCCTCAATCATCTTCTGATCGGACTCAGAAATCTTATCGAGGTAGTAAATATTAGAAGTGAGCTCCTCAAAGCTTGCAGAAGAAAGAATCATCTCCAAAGCACCAGCTGGGCCAGCCTTGTAGTTGCTGGACATACGAGCGCCAAGTGCTTTTCTCTTCTCGGCAATCTGAGTTTCCTTTTCAGAAATCTCTTTCTGCTTAGCATCAATCTGATTCTGCTTATCTGCAATCTGATCAGAAATAGCGCCAATCTGAGAGTTAGTGTCATTGAGGCTTGCCTGCATGCTAGAGACCTCATTAGAAATCTCATCAAGCAGCTTCTGAGCAGCATCGTAATCGCTACGAGCAGCATCAATCTGAGCCTGGGTAACACCAAAAGCAGGACGGGTATTGATCAGTGATGCAGTAACGGCAGCGGCAGCGATGCCCATGCCGGCAAAAATCTTAAGAGCATCACGACGATTGAAAAGAGCAGCGCTCTGCTCCTCAATGGTTGTGCTTTGCTGTTTCTTTAAACTCATAAGGGTCTCCTAGAACGTTTAGTAGTACGGTGTGACCTTTGAGAGACTATTCTACCCGAGATACACGATGATATTCAAAAAGATACGTAATTTACAAACTCCCCGAAACAAATTTCGGGGAGTTTTGGCTCTAAATTGTGAGGTCAGAGATAGGATTTAGCGGTTTTCAATATGTGCAACATTTTTTATTGATATGGTAATCCTACCGTCAGACTCGTGAGAAAATTCTAGGTAACCTGGACGATCCGTTAGGTTTGAGGGAAATGAAATCTCAATTCCCGTATCGGTGCGAATTTTATGATTCTTTGCAATTCTGTTAGCAACACCGCGTTTAACAGGAACTTCTTCGGGGAGCTCTCTACTTGCCACCTGAGCCTCGTACTTTTCCTGAATCTCAGGACGCTCCTCAAAGATACGCTTACCAACCTTGATAGGGTCTACTACCTCTTCTACCTCTGCTGCTTCTGCAACAGCTGCCTTAGCACGAGACACCTCAACAGCAGGCTCAAGACCATATTCTTCTGCCAAGTCTTGAACAATAACAGTTACCTCGCCAATAACTTCATGACTGGAAGCCTCTGATGAGCACTCAAGGAAGAGTTCTGGGATGATGAACTTTCCCTCTCCTGCTACAGAGCGGTCATGATCATGAAAATCAATGGCGCCTGTGTCCAAGTCAATGACCGCATACGAATCAACTTTTTGTGTAGGCGACGGAAGCGTAGCGTCTTGGCGCAAAATCTCATTTGCAGAGCCATTAACATCATGGATAAAAGCCTGCTTGCGCGGGAGAAGCACAATGGCAAAGAGTCGTCTTCCCTCACCCTCAAATGCCTCAGCCTGAGCGTCCTCATCGTCTACAGCGGCATTGGCAAGCGCTTGACCTGCATCAGTATCAAGGTAATCCGCTACAAGAAGATCGCACTGTTCAACGTCATCTGCGCGACGAAGCTCTTCCCAGAACCACTGAGCAATCTGGTGAGAAAACTCTACAAACTCAACGTCTCCGTGAGCATACTCCTGAAGACCTCCCGCAAAATTGCTGGTAGGAGCAAACTCTCCGTGCCTGGATTCTGGGTTTGCTGTAATTTTACGCAGTCTACGCTGCACATATGACTTTGTCTGACGGTCCTCTAAATCCAAGGTAGATTGAGAGAAGTATTTAGTTCCCGTCTCAAAATCAAAGACGTGAAGAATTGCCTTAGTAACTCTAAGCATGTAAAACCTCGTTTATTGCAGATGTTTAGCTGGCGAGAAACCCTAGTGCTTGACGCACATCAGAGGATCACCAATCTTAACCAGTGGACGACCACCAATCAGTGTTCCAGACTCGCCAATCAGATCAATGCGCTCATACTGGTCTGCATTAACAACGGTAACAACTACAACGTTCTCATATCCTGCTTCTTCAATAGCAGCGGCATCAAATGAAATCAGTGGAGTACCGGCCTTGACCTCATCGTTAGCGTGAACGTAACGGGTAAAACCCTTACCGTTCATCTCGATGGTGCCAACACCAATGTGAATCAAAATCTCAATACCAGTATCAGTGGTAAGGCCAATTGAGTGATTGGTTACGTTAGTTGCAGTAACGCGAGCATTGCAAGGAGCATAGACGCAATCAAGACCAACAGGCAAAATACCATAGCCTTGGCCAAAGAGACCGCTTGAGATTACCTCATCGTGAACCTCTTGTACGCTTACCAGGACACCAGAAACTGGTGCATAGATAGTGTCTTCCCTGGTAGCAAATGTAGCCTTCTGAGGCTGCTCTGTTCCATTAGAAGGAACAAACACATTTTTAACCTTTGACCAAAGACCCATGATGCCTCCTTGAGTATGTGCTCTGCACAGATACCATCTGACATAACGTTTCCATTTTACCTAAGCGAGAAGGACGAATGCTCCACAGAGGAACATCCGTCCTTCTTTCACGAATTTACAACACGAAAGTGCAATTTACTGCATCCTCTTTGCTCCCCTGAAGATGATTGAACGTGCAGCAAAATAGGTAACCAGGAAGTATCCGCCATACAAAGCAGCTACTACTGCAACCACTCCACCAATGCTGCTAGCTACATCAAAGTTGCCAATCGACTTGATGACAGAAACCATAATAGACATTGCGCATGTTGCGTGCGCAGCTGCCATAAGCAGTGGGAACAGGAAGTACACACCAATCTGAACAAAGAGTGCGCGACTTGCAAGGCCCTTCTCGGCACCAAGTTCTGCAAGAACTTGGTAAGCACGAGCGTTGTCCGATGCCTCGGAGAGTTGCTGAAGTGCCAGGATAGCAGCGCACGCAATGAAGAGTACCAAACCAATATACAGTGCCAAATACGTCACAATACCAGAGAGTCCAACAGTAGATTGAATGTACTGAGAAGCAGTGACCACAAACATTAAAGAATATGGGTCGGAATCGTTGCCAGTTAGGCCACCATCGTCAAAGTACTGCTTCATCTGATTTCGGAACTGAGCTTCAGTAGCATCACCTGGAGTTTGGTAGTTACCTAAGATATAAGAGTTGGTCAAAACGGTGCTTGAAGGGAAACTTTGATCAGCAACAACCACAATTCCAGCTGCTGGCATAAGTGCAGGACCGCCTTGTGTCTGCGCAATGTCGAGCGTTCCGCCAACAGCATGAAGCTTGTGGCCCTCAATGGTGAGCTCGGGATTGTTTGCAAGAGAATCCTGCCAGTATTTTGTGAGATTAGTATCTAGCGTCCAAACCATATAGCCGTCAGTACCAAAGTCAACAGGCTCAAGCCCAGATGCAACGCGCAGTTTGTTGTACTGAGAAGCTCGCATCAAAGTTACGTTTTTCTGCGCAGGATCTTCCTGGCCACTATAGCCGGTAAAGTAATCACTAAAGCGCTTGCCTGTTACAGCATCAATAGAGCCATACGTAAAACTAGGCGTTGTTGGATCACTTTGAGCGTAGTACGTATCTACCTGGAAGGCGTTTTTGATAGTTTTATCCCACTCTGGATCTAGCTTCTGCACTACAGAAAGGTAGTCGTACGAATCTGCTGGACCAGGAGTATAACTGCGCTCTGAGCCTGGATTAATTGCCACAGAAACATCGTACGTTTTGAGCTTAGAGAAGCTGGCATTCATAGAGTCAACAAGCGAGAAACCCGTACCAAGTCCACAGACTGCCACAAAGAGCATAGCGCAGACTAGAGAGATAGAAACCCAAGCAGTATTAACGCGGGCATTGAACTGACGCAGGATAAATGAGTGAAGACCCTTGTAGTAGAAGCCCTTCTGTATCTGCATAAATCTGAGCAAAAAACCAGAGATTGAGAAGAAAAAGAGTGCTGTGCCCACAGATACCAAAGCAGTAGCCATGGCAAACTCTTCATCTATCTGTTTTAAACCATTGTGCTGAAGCAGAGTATAGGAATAAGCAATGATTCCAAGAGAGGCCAGGAAGAGCAGCACTGAGACAGTAAGATTCCTTACCTTAACGGTCTGAGTTACTTTGTCTGCGTTAAGAAGGTCAATAAGCTTGTAGCGGGACACCGTGGTGACGTTAAAAATCAGCGCAACCACAAACATAACTACAAAGTAAATAACCGTTTGAATCAGTGCAGTTTGCGAAAACACAAATTTAAATGAATCAAGAGTCGTGTTGAACATGTGGGCCGTTGCAAACATCATAAATTGAGAGATAAAAATACCTGCAACAAGTCCAACTACCAGGGCGAGAAAACCAACAAGCAGTGTCTCAATACTCATAATCTTAGAGACATTTCTCTTGGTCATACCCAGTATCTGGTACATACCAAATTCTTTTTTTCTACGGCGAATCAGAAATTGATTAGCGTAGACAACAAGAAATCCCATAATAACGGCAAGAAAAACGCTTACTCCAGAGATGGTATTACTTAAGAGCTGAACAATGCGTCTCTGGTCTTCAGAAAGATCCAACACCATGGACTGCTGAGTGATTGAATTGAAGGAATAAAACAGTGCAACGCCTACTGCCAATGTCAGAAAGTAAATGCTGAAATCGCGCAGTGATTTCTTGACGTTACCAAGCGCGATTTTACTGTACATCAGCACCCTCTCCTCCCAGGAATGAAACAACGTCCATGATCTGGTCAAAGAACTGCTTACGGGGTTTCTCGCCACGAACTATCTCGTTAAAGATGCGACCATCTTTAATGAAAATGACGCGATGAGCGTAAGAAGCTGCATATGAATCGTGAGTAACCATGGCAATAGTTGCGCCATTACGGTTGAGGTTCTCAAAGCTCTCAAGAAGTGTGCGGGCGTTCTTTGAGTCAAGCGCTCCGGTAGGCTCGTCTGCCAGAACCAACGAAGGGTTAGTAACAATTGCTCGAGCTGCAGCAACACGCTGACGCTGGCCACCAGACATCTCGTAAGGGAACTTGTCCAGCACCTCAGTAATCTGGAGCAGCTTGGCAACGTTTTCTACGCGCTCCAAAACTTCCTGAGCACGGACGTGACCAATGGTTAGTGAGAGCGCGATATTCTCACGAGCAGTAAGGCTGTCAAGCAAGTTTGCGTCCTGGAAAATGAAGCCTAAGCGGTCGCGTCTAAAGGCAGAAAGCTCTGCTCCACGCAGGCTGGAAAGCTCTTGGTCATCAATAAAGATGTGGCCTGCAGATGCCTGGTCAATGGTAGAGATGCAGTTCAAAAGCGTGGTTTTACCAGAACCGGAAGGACCCATGATGGCAATGAACTCACCGCGAGCTACAGAAAGATTAATGCCGTCCAGTGCCTTTGTGATATTTCCGCGAGTTCCATAGTACTTCTCGAGGTTTTGGCAAACCAAAACAGTGTGAGGGGTAAGTGCTGAAGATTGTCCAGCCACAACAGTTGGCTGAGTTGGAGTTACTTGAGTAGCTGCCATGTTGCGTCCTTTCATTGGGAGCGAGTAAATCTTGAGATATATACTCCGTCACTACCGTTTACGTTGCCATCGATTGACCTTACGGAAACCTTACGCTTTTCTCACTTTGATGTGTCAAAATATCACTATCAAGCATACGGGAGGGGCATGCTATGAAGTTGGTAATTAAAAGATTTGGGCAGCTTACCGCTAAAGAGTTGTATCAAATTCTTTCTCTAAGAGCAGAAACGTTTATTGTTGATCAGCAGATTATGTACAACGATCTTGATAACGTTGATCAAGTTTCTACCCATGTCTTTTATCAGGATACTGACTCGGTAGCTGCATATTTGCGCATCATTGATTCAGGACAGTCCTATAACTCCCCTCTTATTGGGCGCGTATGCGTCAGTAACAAAGGTGCTGGTATTGGCTCAAAGCTGCTGCACGATACCCTTGATTACCTGGCACAAGAAAGTAGTGCTTCCAAGGTGTTAGTTGAGTCGCAACTCAAAGCTCAGCCCTTCTACGAGCACGCTGGATTTACGCAGGTATCTTCTAAGGTACTTGATCACTTTGGCGTCCTTCACCATGTGCTCTCCTTTGACCTTGATGCATATCGTCAGACGAGAAACACAATTAGCATTGATGACGTGCACGTTTCAATCCGACCGCTTGAAACAGCCGATTTACGTACACTGCAGAAGCTTAGCGTTGAGACATTTGTAGACACTTTTATTGACTCAAATACAGCAGATGATTTAGCAAGTTGCGTGGACTCGCTCTACAACACAGAAAAGCTTGCCCGTGAGCTTGCTGCTAAACACTCATATTTCTATTTTATTGAGGTAGAAGGTCAAGTAGCTGGTTACCTGAAGCTCAATACACGCTATGAGCAAACCGAGGGCCAGCGCGATGACTCACTTGAAATTGAGCGCCTGTATATTCTTCCTCGATTTAAAGGCCTACACCTTGGATCAAAGCTCATGAAATTTGCCCTTGACCTGGCAAAGGAGAAGGACAAACAACGTGTATGGCTGGGTGTCTGGGAACACAATGAGCCTGCTAAGTCATTTTATTCACGTTGGGGATTCAAGCGCTTTAGTCAGCATACCTTCCCAGTAGGAAGCGATCCTCAAACAGATGAACTGTGGGAGCTTCTACTATAAATCCGTAAAAGACTGGTTGAACGTAATAGAAAAGGTTGAACCTTTACCAATTGTACTGCTGACAGCCAGCTTAAGGCCCATCTTTTTGCAGAGCTCATAGCAGAGATAGAGACCCATGCCAGTGGATTTGGCGTACTTGCGTCCATTTTGGCCGGTAAATCCCTTATCAAAAATTCGAGAAAGATCCTCTTCAGGAATACCAATGCCATTATCTTTAATGAAGAGAGTAGTTGAAGTGGTTCCCTCATGTGGCTCTGAAACAGAGGCAGAAATCCAAACGTTCTTCTCGCCAGGTGCAAGCTCTGGATTTGAATACTTTGCGGCGTTAATGAGGAGCTGTCGCAAAATAAACTCAAGCCACTTTGGGTCAGCCTTGACCACGTGGGCCAAGTCATCAAAATGTGGAGATACACCAGCGTCAATGAAGACACGTGCGTTGTTTTTAAGAGCATCTTTTACGATGGATTGCAAATTGACATCTCGAATAGAAAAATCTCGATCTACAGATGCGCTGCGTGCATAAAAGAGCGCCTGCTCTACCAGAGTTTCAATCTTGGTAAGTTGCGTTTGCACGTCATCCATAGGTAGCGATGGATTATTCTGAGCAACCAAATGAGCTGCAGCAATAGGAGTTTTAATCTCATGCACCCACATCTCAATGTACTCGCGATATTCCTTTGATCGCATATGCTCATCAGCAAGCTGGTCCATCATAGACTTGGACATGCTTGAAAGCGCGTCTTTAAAAAGCCGTTCTTCTAGCGTTGAAGGCGTATCCAGCATGGTAGGAACCAGATAGCTTTCTTTATCAGTTGCCGCTAAATTATCAGCAAGCTGCTGGTAAAACCAACGACGATGAAAATAATCGGCGAGAAGCGCAGCCGCTCCCACTACCCATAAAACCAGAATACAATAGGCAATAGCAAACGCGTTAAGTCCAACGCCTTTAAGCATAAAACCAATTAACGTGCTGCTAGCTATAAGCGCAAGAAAGAAAATAGTTCGATTTTTTAGATACTTGAGAAACGACATGACAGCCTACTCAATAACGTAGCCAAGTCCGCGGCGTGTCATAACAAAATCCTCAACGCCAATGCTTGCAAGAGTACTTCTGAGATGACTAATGTTGACCGTCAACGTATTATCATCAACAAACTCATCCGACTGCCACAGCTCTTCTTGAATACGCTGGCGAGAAACAACCGTTCCCGCGTTTTGCATCAAAAGTGAAAGTATTCTGAGCTCGTTTTTGGTCAGCTCGACGCTCTTCTGATTTGCAGAAACCTTACAGGAAGAAGAATCAAGCGTCACACCTCCATGTGAAAGCTTTGTTCCTGTTGTGACATCGCTATTTGCACGCCTCAAAACCGAAGTAATGTGCATAAGCAAAATCTGGGTGTTATAGGGCTTGGCGATAAAATCGTCCGCTCCTAACGAGAGCACCATAAGCTCATCAAGGTCAGTGTTTCTGCTGGTAACTACAATGATGGGAACGTTTGAGAGCTGTCGTACTTCTCGACAAATCTGTTGTCCGTCAATGCCCGGAAGGTTAAGGTCCAACAGAACCAGGTCTGGATGAGCAGCAATAATCTGTTGAGGTGCAGACTCAAAAGACGTGAGCGCCTGAGCCTCAAAGCCGTTTCTTTGCAGCAGGAGCACCAGCTCTTGCTGAATCTGATGATCATCCTCTACTACCAGGATTTTTGTCATATGTGCTCACCTCCTGCTGTGCTATGCAAGTCCCACAAAGCGCTGGGCGTTTTCCCACAGTATGGTATACGTCTTCTCTTTGGGGATATCAAGTCGCTGCCAACGAAGCTCCGCCAAGCGCTCAACCGTGTGCACCACCATCGCTGGCGTGCACTCCCCTCCGCGCAGAGGCTCTGGGGCCATATAGGGGAAATCGGTCTCTGAAAGCAGTTGCGCCTCTGGACAGGAAATCATTGCAGCTCGAATATCATCTGAGCGCTTAAAGGTTGCTGCGCCACCAAAGGCAACAAAGCAACCAAGGTCTGCAAAAGGCTTCATGACCTCAGGACCATCGGTGTAGCAATGCAGGTCACAGCCTGCCTTAGGCACACCCATACGGTTTAGTATTTCAAGCGCCAAATCATGAGCGTGCGTGTCATCAGCACCATCACGCAAGTGCAACTCAACGCGTTGATTGTGTTCATGTGCAATTAAGAGTTGACGCTCAAATGCTTGACGCTGGACCTCTTCCGGGACCTCGCAGTACGGTCCAAAATCAAGACCAATCTCTCCCACACCAACACAAAGAGGATGCTCAAGTAACTCAAACAAGCGCTGTTCAGTTTCTTGGTTATAGTCTGGTGCACTATAAGGATGTGCGCCAACTACAAAATACGTGTGCTCAAACAAATACTCTGCAGGTAAATCACAGGGTACACAGAGATCTGCCTCAGCCAGCTTTGTATAAGCAGCGCGAGCCTGCTTCAGAGTATCCTCAAACCAAGCGATAAAAGCGCTGGTATCTGCCCACTTACAGGGAAACTCCGTAGCAATATCTACGGGAACAATAAGCATCCGAACGCCCGCTGCTGCTGCTCGTGCAAGAGACTCTGCAGCGCTGTGCTCGTGAAGGCTGCCCAAATGACCATGGGTATCGGCAACAGGCGCCAAAACACGCGGCGCTGAACGAGGCGTACCGTAAATATCATGGAATAGCTGACCGTCAGAAAACGAAAGTGCTTCCACTTCTTCTGCTGGTAGATGATGCTTTTTCTTACTCACTCAAAGGCTCCAAAGCAGCTGCAAGACAAATAAAATCTTGGCTGGTCAAAACTTCTGCGCGCACCGTAGGCGCAATTCCTGTGGCGAGAAACGCCTGGTCTAGCTTGTCTTTATCAAAGCCAGACGCACTCATTGAATTACGAATAGTCTTTCTGCGCTGGGCAAAAGCAGCGTCAATGACATTCATGGTATGCAAGAGCTCTTCTTCAGAAAGAAGCTTGGAGGTCACCGGGTTTCTCGCGATGGTGCGATCAAGGCGGACCACAGCAGAGTTAACGCGTGGTGGAGGCATAAAGTTGCCAGGACCTACTTCAAACCTGCCTGTAACCTGCGCAAACAAAGAAAGCTTTGCCGTATAGGCGCCATATGCCTTGGTAGATGGCTTGGCGGCAATTCTGTCGGCTACCTCAGCCTGCACCATGACTACCGCTCGCTCAAGCGAAGGAAGCTCCTGGAAGAACTTGAGAATCAGCGTAGCTGCCACCTGATACGGCAGATTAGACACAAACTTTGTTGGCATCAGGGTG
>CALHQT010000029.1:0-18346 GCA_938038135.1 uncultured Atopobium sp. | reverse complement strand
GCAATGCGATCGAGCACCGCTTTTACGTCATCGGTTGTGCGAACGTAATTAGCGCCATGGTCCAGGATGATGCGATTATCGCCGCCTACGCGCACAATCACAGCAACACCAGTGGAGACCCCAGACAGCTCTTCTACCTGCTCCGCATTGACGCTGTTGCCAATAAGCGACTGCTTGAGGTCCTGTCCAAATGAGTCAGCGCCAACAGCACCAATCATGTGGACATCTGCACCCATTCGAGCTGCAGCAACAGCCTGATTAGCGCCTTTTCCACCTGGGCTGGTGACAAGATTTTTGCCGCCAATAGTCTCGCCCTGCTGAGGCATCTTGTCTGCCTCGATGGAGACGTCCATGTTCAGGCTTCCAAATACAATCACTTTGCCCATGAGATGCTCCTTCTTAGCAAGAGTACCGCGCTCGACGTTGCCGCTCGACGTTCTTCTCGACAGTTCAACTGAAAAATGTCCTGTTTATAGGGTATATAGTAATAACTTGACCAATCGCGTCAACCCAACTACTCTTAGAGATGTCTGAATAGACGTGACGTCCGTCCTTTACGGGATTCCGGCTTCACTGGACGTCCCCTGCAGAACTCCAATATAAGGAGGTGCTTTATATGCCTAGTCGAAGTAGCAGCTTACGTCTGACAGCAGATGCTGACCCTGTTCATTTATGTGTGACGGATATAAAGAAACCTCTTATTCAAAAGTTTTAATTTTTACTGTACCGCAAGCCTATAGGGATATAAATTTGCAGGTTTATAGAGCAATCCTGTAGATATATGAATCTATGTGGCAGGTTTTAAGTCCCACACATAACAGAACGCTTTCAGTTTGCGTCATACACCAACCAGTTAGTCATTCGTTTTCACTAATCATCGGAGGTGCACATGGCAATCATGAAGCGCACAACTCAAACAAAGACAGCTCAAACAAAGACAGCTCAGACCACCTCGGGAGAGCTTGGACAGTCATTGACCTTTGCCGCAACTCACTCGGTAAAGAGCGTCTGTCGTAAGTTCCATACCACTCCGGACGGCCTTGCCATTGACATTGCACAGGCAAAATACGACCTCGACGGCCCAAACGTTATCACCAGCGCCGCCGAAGAGCCCTTCATCATCCGCTTGCTCAAAAGCTTTGCTAGCCCCTTCACCTTCATTTTGATTGCGCTCGCAGGTATTTCTTACGTCACTAACGTGGCCCTTGCCGCAGATGGCGAGAAGGACCCGTCAACCGTTGTCATCATCACCGCAATGGTGCTTATCTCCGGCATTATCGACTTTGTC
Source organism: uncultured Atopobium sp. (assembly GCA_938038135.1). Classification (GTDB taxonomy): domain Bacteria; phylum Actinomycetota; class Coriobacteriia; order Coriobacteriales; family Atopobiaceae; genus Lancefieldella. Next base: position 17,058 of record CALHQT010000029.1, on the reverse strand, counting down.
CAGAGCTCCAAGGGAGCATCGGCAGCGGCCGCGCTCTCCAAGATGGTGACCTCAACCACAAGGGTCATCCGTCGTCCCATCGACTTTGACGAAACGGGCGCTGACCAGGTCTTCGACCAGAGCTCTGACCATGTCTCCGACCAGAACTCGGATGACGCTGCAGATGACCTTGCGGACTTCGACGATGAATACGCCGCAGATGAAGCCGCAGACGAGGCCGAAGACGCCGACGACAAAGCCGGAGCTCCCTCAGAGCCCAAAATTGCCTCCGCGCTGGGAGAAGAAATCCCCTTTGAACAGGTAGTTATTGGCGACATCATCCGCCTTGCCTCGGGCGACATGATCCCCGCGGACTGCCGCGTTCTGGACGCCAAGGACCTCTTTGTCAACGAAACCGCACTCACCGGAGAATCAGAGCCTGTCGAGAAAACCGCTGGTGTAGTACACGCTCGACGCCGCGCAGACGGAACGCGCTATCCCCTCTCACTATCTGAGTGTACAAACCTGCTGTTCGCAGGCACCACCGTTCAGTCAGGAAGTGCAACGGTAGTAGTAGTTGCAACCGGCAACAAATCCTACGTGGGCACCATGTCCGAGCTGCTTCAGCAGCCTTCTGGCGAAACCAGCTTTGACGAGGGTCTCAAATCCGTCTCTAAAGTACTTGTCTCGTTCATGCTAATCATGTGCCCTATTGTGTTCTTTGCTAACGGTTTTCTTAAGGGTGACTGGTTTGACGCGCTGCTCTTCAGCGTCTCTGTTGCCGTTGGCATCACCCCTCAGATGCTGCCTGTTATTGTGACCACTTGCCTTTCTCGCGGTGGAACGCAAATGGCTAAGCAGGACGTTATTGTTAAGAATCCGGCCGCAATCCAAAACCTGGGCGCCATGGACATCCTGTGCACCGACAAGACCGGCACCATCACCGCAGACGAGGTTGTGCTTGAGCGCCACCTCAACATTCTGGGCGAAGAGGATCCTCGCGTACTCCGCCATGCGTACCTGAACAGCTATTTCCAGACGGGCCTCAGAAACCTCATCGACAACGCAATTATCAAGACTTCAAACGATGAGCTGCCCACTAACCTGCTGAGCATTGAGTACGAAAAAATCGACGAGGTCCCATTTGACTTTGAGCGTCGCCGCATGAGCGTTGTGGTGCGAAACACTAAAACTGACAAGACGCAGATGATCACTAAGGGCGCTGTCGAGGAAGTCCTCAACGCGTGCTCCTTTGTTGACCTGGACTCCGAGATTAAGCCGCTGACTCCCGCCCAGCGCAAGAGCGTTATGGACCGCGTCTACCAGCTCAATCAGGAGGGTATGCGCGTGGTTGGCGTTGCTCAGAAGAGCGACCCTCGCGGCGTCGGCGAGTTTGGCGTAGATGATGAGCGCGACATGGTGCTTATCGGCTACCTGGCCTTCTTGGATCCGCCAAAAGAGAGCGCCCGCGAGGCAATTGCCAAGCTCAACCAGAGAGGCGTGCAGGTCAAGGTACTTACCGGCGATAACGAAGGCGTTGCTGCTGCCGTCTGCAAGAAGGTGGGTATCCACGTTGACGAGCTTTTGCTTGGTAGCGACGTAGAGAACCTTAACGATGAGCAGCTCAAAGAGCGTGTCGAGAAGACCCAGCTCTTTGCAAAGCTTTCCCCTATGCAAAAGGCTCGTGTTGTCTCTGCACTCAGGTCCAACAACCACGTGGTCGGCTTCATGGGTGACGGCATCAACGACGCTGCTGCTATGCGCTCCTCCGACGTAGGAATCTCCGTTGACACCGCTGTTGACGTGGCAAAAGAGTCCGCTGACATCATTTTGCTGCAGAAGGATCTGCTGGTACTTGAGCACGGCGTTGAAGAGGGTCGCAGAACCTACGGCAACACCATCAAGTACATCAAGGCAACCGCAAGCTCCAACTTTGGTAACGTGCTATCCGTTTTGGTGGCCAGCTTCTTTCTGCCGTTCTTGCCAATGAGCGCGCTTCAGCTGCTCCTGTTGGGACTTGCATATACCGTCACCTGCATCGCAATTCCTTGGGACAACGTTGACGATTCGTTCCTTTCAAGCCCTCGCTCTTGGGACGCTCATTCGATTACAAACTTTATGCTTTGGATTGGACCTATCAGTTCAATCTTTGATGTGCTGACCTTTGCCCTCATGTTCTTTGTAGTCTCCCCCACGCTTGCCGGAGGAACCTGGGCAGAACTCGCTGCAGCTGGAAACACCGCTGCTCAAGCACTCTTTATTCTGTCTTTCCAAACAGGTTGGTTCATCGAATCCATGTGGACCCAGACCTTTGTTCTCCACGCGCTCAGAACCAATAAGATTCCGTTTATTCAGAGCATGCCATCGGCATCGCTGCTTGCTCTAACCACCGCGGGAATCATTGTGGTCAGCACTCTTCCGTATCTGTCAGTGTTCGCCCAGCCCTTGAGCCTTGTTGCGCTACCTTTATCATTCTTTGGATGGCTAACTGCACTCATGAGCGGGTATATGGTTCTTATCACCATAATCAAGAGCCTCTACGTTAAGCGATTTGGCTCTCTGCTCTAGCCTTGCTCCAGGAAGGACCACAATGGACGTAAAAGAAGCTATGGACCAGCGCATTTCTCTGCGCGCCTACGACCAAAAGCCCATTGAGCAAGAGAAACTCTCTCAGCTCCAGGAGGCCATTGACGTCGCAAATGCCCAGATGGCAGAGAAAGCGCCTGATCACCCCGCAATCCTTACCATCGAGGGTCCTCACCTCGAGGACGGCACCTCCGTCCACATGAAGAACAGGTCTATTGTCGGTCCCATTTACCACTACGTAGCAGGTTATTGTGAAGACGCAATTGCCCGTGAACTCATCGGCTACTATGGCGAGAAGATCGTTCTTCTCGCCACCCAGCTGGGCATTGGTTCATGCTGGATTGCCGAGACCATGGACTGGAAGACCCTGGCTCGCGACGAGTACAACGGCCTTAAGCTGGGCATTATTATCTCAATCGGATACGCTCCAGAGAAGATTCCGCTTAAGCAGGAGGGCATTCGTACCGCAATTCGTCTGCGCACCAAAAAGCCTGCGCAGATTATGACGGCAAACGGTACTCCAACTGAGCCGAAGCAGATGCCCGAGTGGTTTAACCGCGGCATTAATGCGGTTTTGGCATGTCCAACTGCTATCAACAAGCTTCCCGTTGTATTTGACCTGACAGATGGCGTAGTAAGCGCGTCCATGCCTAACCAGCGCCACCTCATCCAAGACTATGACCTGGGTATCTCCAAGCTGCACTTTGAGCTTGCCGCCGGCCTCAAAGGCGCGTGGGAGCTTGGACAGCCTGGTCGCTTTATCGTTTCCGAGTAGCCTTCCGCGCATAGCGCCCCAGTTCACAAACGTTATGTTCCCGAGCGGCGCATTCCTGGATGACACTCCCAGCTCAGCGCACCCAGCGCGCCTCTTAGCTCAACACCGCATCACTAACAAGAAAGGACCTCACATGGCCTGTTCCGCACAGCACGTTGCAAACAAAGTTCTCTCGTCCTACCAGTGGAGACTTGCAACCAAGAAGTTTGACCCAACCAAAAACGTCTCTGACGAGGACCTTGAGGTGATCCTTGAGGCTGGTCGTCTGGCACCTAGCTCCTACGGTCTGGAGCCTTGGCGCTTCCTAGTTGTTAATTTACGAGAGGATCAGGCTTCTGAGCAGTCTCTTCGCCTCAAAGAAAAACTTTACGAGCCATGCTATGGTGCTCGCGCGTCCCTTAACGGTGCTCACTACCTGGTTATTCTGCTTGCTCGCAAGAACGTCAACGCAGAGTCTGCTTACGTCAAACACATGATGCACGACATCAAGCAGCTTCCTGCAGACTTTGAGCCAACATACGCCGCTGCTTTCAAGAACTTCCAGGAGAACATGTTTGACCTGGTAGGTAACGAGCGCGCCACCTTTGACTGGACTTGCAAGCAGACCTACATTGCGCTTTCAAACATGCTCACTATGTCCGCTATGATTGGCGTTGATAGCTGTCCAATCGAGGGCTTTAACCGCGAGGCTGTCGATAAGATTTTGGAAGAAGAAGGTCTTCTCGACGGCGGCCAGTACAACGACTTTGGCGTTTCCTGCATGCTTAGCCTGGGCTATCGTGATATGGATCCTGTCCAGAAGCGTCGCCAGCCAGCTGAGGATGTTATCGTCAAGCTGTAACAGCTGTAAGTGTCATTGCCTTTTAAGCTGCCTCCTATTTCCCGACACCGAGAAAATGGGAGGCAGTTTGTTTAGCAGGCAATTCTTTGTTGAGTGGGAAAGTCTTTGCTATTTAGGAAGCTTATTGCTCGTGCGAAACACGGTTGCACATAGCTTGGTCGCATGCCATTTTGGCGCCAACTGGCCTTTTTTGGTGGGAAATGACTTTCTCTGATCCAAAAATGGCCCATTTCAGTGCGAAGTGGTAAAAAATGCGTTTAGTTGGGGTATACAGGATTGATAAACTTCTATGCAAGCGTTTTACCAGCACTTTTAATTAGACGAATTTTTCATGTGCATTCACATTATTTCTGAACTGCTTAAACGTAAATGCCAAAATGACAAACTAAAAAATTTTCCCCAACTAAACGGGTTTTTTACCCAAAACAGTACCCTCTAAATGACATATCAATTTCTTGATTAGTTTTTGTGCATATTAGGCAGTCTTTATGCACGCCGAGATGTCCTCGAGTATCTGCGCGCCCACGTGCGCCCTGTGCGCCTCGTGCACCCCGTACGACTAACGCGCTCCGGCGCGCCATACTTGTCGCCGCGTAACCTCGGCGCATATGACGCGCTCGCACGAGCAGCTCAACCAGCAGAAAACCGCTGGCTACCTGCGGATAAACCTAAAGCCGCGGCCTGAGTGGATGTACGGCAAGAAAGCGCGATCTTCTTCGCAGATACTTCCTGCAACGTTGTCGCGAGTATCAAGCTCCAAAAGACCTCGAGCAATCGAAAGTTCCCCTGCATAGCGACCATATGCTTTACTGCTCACCAAAATGGCGCCAGTAGCAACAGTTTCCCAGGTAGAAGGCTTCGCGTCATACACCGGAGCATCTTTCCAGAGTCTGGACTCCTGTGAACGGATAATGTACGAGCTGGAATCAGGTCGATCGGTCTGCAAGCGATCATACAGATACTCAAAATCAGGTTTTAACTCGGCTTTTAGCTCGATACAATTCTGCTCAAGCTGACCAATGCGCTTCCACGTAGCCTCAGTAACATCTGGGTCACCAATGAGTACCACGTCAGAGTCTGCATCATAAAGCGCAAGCATTGCCTGAACAAGCGCATCGCCCGAAAGTCCACGGTGTTCCTCGACAGTTGGCAGTCCCTCATAGAGAGGACCGCGGAAACTCTCGCCAGGAACAAACGAGAAAATCTGGAATCCGAGCGCCGAAAGGCGTGCGTTAATCTGTGCGACGCGCTCCAGCGAAAGGCCCGTGTAGCTCTTGGGATAGTAATTGTGGCAGGCGGCAAAACGGGTGAAGTCGGCACCAGCTGCTCGCCATGCGGAAATGTCGTCCTTAGTGATAGTTGAAGCGTTAAAAACTACGTGGAACTTGCGAGAAAGCTCTACGGTCTCCGCCGCGTCAAACCCAAAGTCAAGACGCACATACGTAATGCCCAGCTCCGCAAGCTCGTCAAACTTCTGAACGCCAAGTTTGGAAAGAGTCGCAGGAGAAACGTCGGCAATGAGGTTGATCTCTGCCTTCCTGCACAGCTCTAAAAGTCGGCGAGTCTCAGTGCGATAATCAATCCCCTCTTCCTCGGGAATCTGCAGAGAAGTGAATGCATAGTGACATCCGGCCGCCTGTGCTTTTGCCACAACCTCAGCATTAGCCTCATATCCGCTGGCAAAATACAGTGAAATTCCGGTGCGCATAAATCCTCCAAGTAAATTGCAAACGCTTCTAGAAGACGGGTTTCTCGCCTGGCGAGAAGACCGACGGACGGCCAGCCAGAACGCCGGGCGAGAAGAAAAATCCCTCTTCCTAGGATACCTAAGAAGAGGGATAAACGTTTCTAAAACGTGTGGTTTTTACTCGCCGAAAACGTCGTTAATACGATCCTCGTCAACGCCGAAGAACCAAGTAAGTGCAAATCCTGCAGCGTAAGCAAGAAGCATAGCAAGCAGGTAGAAGACCTGGTTACCAGGCTGGACGATCAGCAGACCAAAGAGGCCGGAGACGCCCTGGGAAACGGTACCAAGGTGGAAGAGGTAAGCAACTACGGAGCCAATACCGGAGCCAAGGCATGCGGTGATGAATGGCTTACCAAGAGGCAGGGTAACTGCGTACATAAGAGGCTCGCCGATGCCGAGCATACCAACTGGGATGGACTCGGTCAGGTACTTCTTGACGCGCTTGTTCTTGGTCTTGAAGAGGATTGCAAGACCAGCACCAACCTGGCCGCCGCCTGCCATCATCAGCAGAGGAAGCAGGTAGTTGATACCCTGAGTTGGGCCCTCTGGGTTGTTAAGCATAACGTGGATTGGGGTAAGTGCCTGGTGAAGACCAACGGAAACCAGTGGCAGGAAGGTAGAACCAAGCAGATAAGCACCAAAGACGCCAAGCTTGTCATAGAAGAACTGAAGGACAAAGAAGATTGCCTGAGTGAGCCATGCGCCTGCAGGCTGAAGAATCAGGACAGAACCAATGACACCGATGATGACGGTGCAAAGTGGAGTCAGGAAGGTGTCAAGAACGCTTGGCATAACCTTGTGCAGGTTCTTCTCCAGGAATGCGAAGAAGATTGCGCAGATGATTGCACCAATCATGCCGCCTGCTGCTGCGTTGAACAGGTCAGAGGAAGCGACGATAAATGCGCCCTCCTTGAAAGCAACAGTTGGGAGGCTGAATGGAAGGTGAACCAGACGAGTTGCAACGCCGTCAACAGTCTTGGAAGCAAGAAGAGGCATACCAGCGTTAGCGATGGAGAGTGCACCAGCCATAGCACCAAGAACGCGAGAACCGCCAAACTCCTTGGCAGCGTTCTCGCCAGCAAGAACTGGCAGGTAAGCAAAAAGCGCCCAACCCATGGTCCAGATAGCTGCGAACCACCACTCGTTAGCATAAGCCTTACCAGTGGAGAAGTTGATAACGTTGATGATACCGTTGATCAGACCTGCAGAAATGATGCCAGGAAGCAGTGGAACAAAGATGTTAGCAATCTTCTTAAGGAAGCGCTGAACAGGCTTGTTCTCGTACTTAGCCTTCTGAGCTGCCTTGTTGTCCTTAGCTGCGGAAACAACGTCGTCCTCAGATGCATCGCCAGCAGCTACGCCGGTAAGCTTGGAGAACTCAACAATAACCTTGTTGACAACGCCAGGACCAAGAACAACCTCAAGGTACTCTGCATCCTCGACCAGGCCCATGACACCGTCGATAGCCTTGATGGCCTCGGAGTCAACCTTTGAAGGATCTGCGGTCTTAATGCGGAGCCTGGTCATGCAGACCATGTTGCTCTGAACATTTTCTTTGCCACCGACGGCAGCAAGAATCTGTTCTGAAAGCTTGGTGTAATCCATACTTTCCTTCTTTCTCTCGTTGCGATGTTGCAACAAATACCTATCAAGAATACATAAAAAATGAACTTATCGGTACAACAATCCATACCTGTGGTTCATTGTTTCATGTTTTGACCTAATTTGAGCGCCCTGTTACTGCAGGTAAACTGAGCGTTTTTCAAAACTTACCGACCACTTGCGCGTCATGCTGATACCACTGACCGATGTAGCTGAAACAAAATGCTCACGCGTGTGTCATTTGTTACAACTGCGATTACTACAGTGCACCTCTAACATGACCATGAGCTGCCTCGAGCTTAGCTTTAGCCTCGTCAACAGGCATCTGAGTAAGCAGCATGACAATAGCAAGCTTTGCATTACCATCAGCCTGCTCAAGCGCCTGAGCTGCCTCTTCGCGTGTGCAACCAGTTGCTGCCATGGTGATGTTCTGCGCGCGAACTACCAGTTTCTTATTGGTCTGCTGCACGTCAACCATAAGATTCTGATATGCCTTGCCCACGCCAACCATAGAACCGGTTGAAATCATGTTCAGAATCATCTTCTGAGCGGTACCAGACTTAAGGCGCGTGGAACCTGTAAGAACCTCAGGACCGCAGGAAGGCTCAATAGCAAGCTCTGCCTCTTTGCCCACTTCAGAACCCTTATTGCAGGCAATAGCAACGGTCTTGCAGCCCAAAGAACGAGCATAGCGCAGGCCGCCAATAACGTAAGGTGTGCGACCACTAGCTGCAATTCCAATAGCAATGTCGTTCTTGTTCAGGCCAATCTTCTTGAACTCTTCTTCGCAAAGCTCAAGAGAATCTTCCGCGCCTTCAACTGCACGTACAAAGGCCTTCTCGCCACCGGCGATAAGACCAACAACTACGTCAGGAGAAACGCCAAAAGTAGGCGGACACTCAACCGCGTCTAAAACACCCAGACGGCCTGAGGTTCCAGCGCCAAAATAGACGATTCTGCCGCCAGCTTCTAGCGAGGAAACTGCCCACTCGATTGCCTGAGCTACCTGCGGAAGAACCTCTTTGACGCCAGCAACCACGTTGAGGTCTTCCTGGTTCATGACACTGACCAGCTCAAGCGGCGTCATCTGATCCAGGTCCATGGTGTTGGGGTTTCTTGTCTCGGTGACAAGCTTTGTTAAATCAATCACGTTTTCACCTTCTGTGTTGTGATTTTTACGCAATATTACGCAATAACGTCGTTGGCTGTACCAGGCAAATCTTGGTCAGAAGAAGGCGTGGCAACACGTTCAGCCGAATCCAACTTGCCAATATAGTTTGTCGAGAAACGCTTAACGCTCTTCTCGTAATTTCTGTTTACATAGGCTGCAAAGAGCGCATCTACGACGTTAAGCTGGGCAATTCTTGAAGACATGGCGCCGCTTCTCATGATGTGCTCAGTTTCTGCAACGCCTAAAACGTAGTCGGAACGGTGAATGAGCTCTGAATCAATGCCGCCGCGAGTGATGGCAACCACCTTGGCGCCATTTGCCTTTGCAATCCACGCACACTCAATAGCTTCGCGCGTAAGGCCAGAGTAGCTGACCACAATAGCAAGATCTTCTCGCCCCATGTTTTTGGCGTAGAGCATCTGAGAGTGGTAATCGTCACTCAAATTGCAGTTGATGTTAAGGCGCATGAGTTTGAGCTGCAGGTCTCTTGCAACCAGAAGTGAAGCTCCCATGCCAAAGAGGCAGATGGAATGAGCTTGCATCATGAGTGAAACAACTGAGTCAACAACCTGAGCGTCAAGCAATTGTCTGGTAAGCTCCAGCGAAGAAATGTTCTTTGCCGTAACTTTTTCGATGATCACATCAGTGGTGTCACCTGCGATAACGCCGCCGACAGCAATATCGTTGCTTTTGTTGCTTACTGCCAGCTCGTAAATGAGCGCCTGCTGGAACTCTTTATAGCCACCGCAGCCAAGCTTCTTGCAAAGCCTGACAACCGTTGATGCAGATGTATACGTTTGAGCTGCTAGTTTATGGATTGATTGACCAACTGCCGCCTCTGGATCCGACAGAATATAGTCGACAATATCGCGTTCAGCTGAACTAGCATTCTTGCGATACTCTTCCAGACGTAGACGAACACCTCTCACGCAATCACCTCCGGCCGTCCAGTTGACTAAAACGTTTGACTATATTGTTTCACGATGCCATAAAAATTTCATCTGTAAAGTAGGCAGTGCCGTAAACGGTAGTATTGCATGCGCAAGTGTAAGCGCGCTCCACGTGCGTTGCATGCGCGACTGCTCATGTTTTCCCAGCATAATGCGGGGACAATTGTCGCAAAAACTGAGCCTTAATTTGGGTACGTTACTACCACTTCATAAAAACTTTTACTACCTATTAGACATTTGACCACGTAAAACCTGATTAAAATATTTCATCTTTGCCTAAAAAATTCAAATTTAGATACCATTGACAGCTTTTTTGATACCACTCGCAGTACGTTAACGTACCCATTATTTCATCTTGGACAAACTAGCTGCAATTTTGATGAAACGCACGTCATCATAAGCGCAAATTATCTCAGCCAATTGAGATACCAGGTGTTTCACCTAAGGCAAAACCGAAGGAGACGATATGCGCACCAACGAAGATTTGCACCAGAATCAAAACGCTCACTCTGAGCACTCATCTAACGCAGGCTCCCCTGCTGGACAGACCAGAAGGCAATTTCTGAGCAGAAGTGCTCTTGGTCTAGCCGCTCTAGCAGGTCTTGGCCTTACCGCCTGCCAGACAAAGGGTGGCGCAACTGCTGCTAAGGGAACCGCAAAGAAGGTTGACTCTGTAGACGGAACCTTCCAGTACGAGAAGGTCTTCCCTGTTCTTAACGACAACGAGGCTTTTGACGACTCTCTTGTTACCAACCAGCTCAACAGCTTTGTTTGCTTTGCTGGTCAGGGCACCGTCTATGTAAAGAGCTCCGAGCCTCAGAGCTTTGCGTTCTTTGTAAACGGTCACCAGGTGCCAACCGACAAACTTGACAGCTCCTCCTGGAACCAGATTGACATCTCTGACGTAACCGTGAACGGCGATAACCGCTTGCAGGTCAGCACTGTTAAAGAGACTCAGGCAACCTTTGAGGTCAAGATTGGCTACCCAACCCTTATTGACGGCACCAAGGACTACGCCGACAACGACAACTTTAAGCTAATTGACCAGATTATCAACGCAGAGATTGCTAACGGCTTCACCTCTGCCCAGCTGGTTGTTACCAGGTACGGCAAGATTATCAAGAAGACTAACTACGGTAACGTCAATTCTTACAACAAGGACGGCTCTCGCATTAAAGACGGCAAGGCTGTTGACGACAACACCCTCTATGACCTGGCCTCTAACACAAAGATGTATGCCACTAACCTGGCAATTGAGAAGCTGGTTACCGACGGTCAGCTGGACGTTTCCAAGAAGGTTCAGGAGTACATTCCAGACTTCAAGGACCAGGAGGGCGATAAGATCCTGGGCAAGAACGAGCTTACCGTTCGTGAGATTCTTGAGCACCAGGCTGGATTCCCACCAGATCCTCAGTACCACAACCGCAACTACAACCCAGAGAAGCCTGACGATCCACAGCCAAACGCTAACCAGAAGCTGTACTCCCAGAATCGCGATGAGATTCTGCAGAAGATCATCGAGACCCCTCTGCAGTACGTCCCAGGTACTAAGACTGCCTATTCCGACGTAGACTACATGCTTCTTGGTTTTATCATCGAGAAGATCACCAATAAGCGCCTTGACCAGTACGTTAAGGAAGCTCTCTATGAGCCACTGGGACTCAAGAACGTCACGTTCAACCCACTGGACAACGGCTTCAAGGCTGACGGAATCGCAGCTACCGAGCTTAACGGCAACACCCGCGACGGCCTGATTACCTTTGACAACATGCGTACCGATACCATTCAGGGCACCGTCCATGACGAGAAGGCCTACTACGCCATGGGTGGAATCTCTGGTCACGCTGGTCTGTTTGCAAACGCCTCCGACCTGGCTGTTCTTGTCCAGACCGTTATGAACCGTGGTGGCTACGGCAACACCATGCTCTTTAGCGAGGACGTTCACGATCAGTTCATCAAGCCAAAGGACACCAGCGTCACCTACGGTTTGGGCTGGAGACGTAAGGGTCACATTGGCTACCAGTGGGCCTTCTCGCCAATTGCAAACGCTGCAACCGTTGGCCACACCGGCTGGACCGGCACACTTACCGTCATCGATGTCTACAACAACACCAGCTTGGTGCTGCTCACCAACACTAAGAATTCACCTGTCATTGACAACAAGGTCAACCCTAACGACTTTGTGGGCAATCACTTCCTGACCGGTGGCTACGGCGTTGTTTCTACGCTGGCATTTGATGGCCTTGACGACGCAAATGCCGAGGGCAACAACGCCAAGCTCATGGACATGGTCATTGCCAAGTACAAGCTCATTCAGGCCGAGGCAGATTATCAGACTGACCCCGATAAGGCTTCCCTGAAGGCATTGCTTGAGGTCTGCGACCAGAGGAAAGATTCCAAGGTTATCAAGGACTTCCAGGCAAGCGATCTGTACAAGACCATTTCGGAGTTTGTTGGTAAGTAAAGCTCGTGTAAACAAGCTGCGAAGCGGGAATAAACGCAGTACACGAACAAGGTACGATACACATCTTGTCTAGCAACGGCCCTCTCCTCCGTCTAGACACACCAAAGCCCGGATGCTATTGCGCGGCATCCGGGCTCTTTTTGTGTGTACGCTAGACGCGCGCCTTACAGTGCGGCGAGAAAATCCTCTGCCTGCTGGGCGATTACCTCATGAACCTCGGGTTCTGGCTCCCAAGTTCCCTCAGTCCAGGCGGTAACAGGAAGCGAGAAGCCATTGAACGGCTCAACTGGCTTGGTGTGCAGGGCCAAGAACTGCTGCTTTACCACGGCGAGCGATCCTGCGACCTTATTTCTACCACCAACGCCACTTGCGGTGACAACCTTGCCAGCAATGGCGGTCTCGGACTTCTTCTCGTAATCGGAAGTGAGCGGACGGCTCAGCCAATCCAGGATATTCTTAACCGTACCAGGAATACTGTAGTTGTACTCCGGGGTAAAGAGCCACACTCCGTCGGCAGCCATGACGGCATCCCTAACCTTTTGGACACCTTCAGGAGCTGGGAATTCTTTGTCCTGGTTAAGCAGAGGGACGTCCAAAACGTCAACGACCTCAATCTCCGCCTTACCTTCGAGTGCCTTTGCCGCAACCTGGCTCAGCGTCTTATTGAACGAGTTCTTTCGGCCAGAACCGATGATAAATACAATTTTCTTCATAAGCAGGCCTCTCCGAGAATGCTGTGTAAATAAAAATCATGCACGAGCAAATCTGCCCGTACATGATTTGTGTACCCAAATGCTAGCTCTGTAGTCGTACTTAACAGAAGTCCGAGAAATTCGCACAGCTCTCAAGCGCTTTTACCACCTGCTCTAGACCGGTAAGGTCTTCCTGGGTGAATCGAGCCACGCTCGGACTATCAATATCCAGCACGCCAACTACCTGGCCATCCTTGAAGATAGGAACAACCACCTCGGAGTTTGATGCAGAGTCGCATGCAATATGTCCCGGGAACTGATGCACGTCCTCTACCAGCTGACTTGTCTTTGTTTCCGCAGCCGTGCCGCACACTCCCCGTCCAAACGGAATGCGCACGCAGGCAACTTTGCCCTGGAACGGTCCTAGGCGCAGCTCGGGAGTGCACGGCTCGTGGTCGCTCGGGGCCGCGCCCGGCTCCACGCCCGAACCCGCGTCCGGCTCCGCACCCGGCTCCACGCCCAGCTCCGCTCCCGACACCGTGGCAGGATCTACCAGGTAGAACCCCGCCCAGTTGACGTCGTCAAGCGCGTCCCATAGAAGAGCTGCAGCGTTAGACAACACCGGCAGCCAGTGAGCGTCAACCTCGGCAAGCGAGACAATCTGTTTTGCAAGTAAACCGTAGTCAATCATGCTTACTTCTCTGGCAGAATCTCAATCCAGCAGCCATCAGGGTCTGCGATAAAGTAGAGGCCCATCTTTGGGTTCTCTTTGACAATGCAGCCCATCTCCTCGTGAAGCGCATGGAACGCATCAAAATCGTCAACGCGGAACGCAATGTGAGTGTCTTTTCCGCCGTTATCGTAAGGGTCTACCCAACCGCGGTTCCACGTGAGCTCCAACTCAAAAGGAGACCAGTCGTTTACCAAAAACGTGTTGGTCCAAGAACCGTCCTCTGGTCCCTTAACGCGGTCAACGCGGAATCCCAGAGCCTTCTTGTAGAACTCGACGGTTTTCTCGTTATCCAAAACATGGGTGCAGCGGTGAACAAATCGTGCCTGCATAAATCCTCCTTTGCTGTACGCCTAACTCGCGCCTAGTTGAGCTCCTGCTCAAGCTGGTCGACAAGCTCACCGAAGTACTTGAGCGCAGCGTTAACGGGGTCTGGAGTGGCCATGTCAACGCCAGCGCCGCGGAGCAGCTCGATTGGAGTCTTGGAGCAACCGCCGGACAGGTAGCCAATGTAGTCCTTGACCGCAGGCTCACCCTCAGAAAGGATGCGCTGGGACAGGGCAATAGCTGCCGAGAAACCAATGCAGTACTGGTAGACATAGAAGTTGTAGTAGAAGTGAGGGATGCGCGACCACTCTAGCTTAATCTCTTCGTCCAGCTCAATGCCAGGTCCAAAGTACTCTGCGCAAAGCTTGCCGTAGCGCTCAGAGAGAACCTCGGCGTTCAGAGCCACACCGTCAGCGTTCATCTGGCTGATATCGCGCTCAAACTCGGCAAACATGCACTGGCGATAGATGGTGCCACGGAAGCCCTCGAGGAAGTGGTTGAGGATGTACGCGTGACGGGCAGGATCGGTCTCGTGCTCAAGCAGGTAGTGCGAGAGCAGCGCCTCGTTGCAGGTAGATGCAACCTCTGCAACAAAGATGGAGTAGTCGGAGTAGGTAATCTCCTGGTTGTGGGACGAGAAATACGTGTGCAGGGAGTGGCCCATCTCGTGAATAAGGGTGTAGACGTCGTCAAGGCCACCCTGGAAATTGAGGAGCATAACGGGGTTCATGCCCTTACCACCTGCGGAATAAGCACCGGAGCGCTTACCTGGGGTCTCGTACACGTCAACCCAACGGCTCTCAAGACCCTTTTTGACCAGGTTAACGTACTCCTCGCCCATAGGTGCCAGCGCCTTAACGATAAGGTCGCAAGCCTCCTCGTAGGTGAACTTCATGTCAACATCGTCAACAAGAGGAGTATAGACGTCCCAGAAGTGCAGCTCATCCAAGCCCATGACGCGCTTGCGCAGGTCAACGTACTTGTAGAACGCTGGGAAATTCTGGTGAACAGCGTCAATCAGGTTGTTGTAAACCTCAACAGGAATCTCGTTCTCTGCAAGAGCGGCCTCAAGAGAGCTTGCATATTTTCTAGATGACGAGAAGAACTGCAGGTTCTTAACCTGGCTGGTCAGAATTGCAGCGGAGGTGTTACGGAACTCACCAAAGCGGCTGTACAGCTGCTTGAATGCGGACTCACGCAGGATGCGGTCAGCATCCATCAGCAGAGGAACAAATGAACCGCTGGTCAGCTTATGGGTCTTACCCTCAGAATCAACTGCATCGTCAAAGGTAAGATCTGCATCATCAAACATGGAGAAGATGTTGGTTGGCTGAACAGCAAGCTCTTCGGCGCGCGCCAAAAGAGCCTCTTCCTCAGCAGAAAGGGTGTGCTCACGCTGGTTCAAGATCTTGTTGAGCTTACGACGATAAAACTCAAGTGCTGGAACCTCTGCATAGAACTTCTCGACAGATTCTGCTGGAATGGCCAGAAGCTCTGCGGCAAACCAAGAAGTTGCCTCGCCAACCTGCGTATATGCGCTGGTAGCGTTTGCGACGTATGCCTGATACTTGGCTACGCGAGTATCCTCATCACTCTTGCGCTCAGCGTAGTTGATAATCTTGTAGAGCAGAAGGTTCATCTGGTCCTCAAGCTGCAGAAACTCCAGAAGAGCCTGAGCAGAGGTAGAAATCTTTCCCTTGAATGCAAGCAGCTTTGGACAGTAAGCCTTGAGCTCCTCGAGCCCAACCTCAAATGCCTCATCACTAGGGAACATTGAGGACAGGTCCCACTTATATTTGCTGTCAATTTCTTCGCGAGACTCGTATGCCATGAGCCTTCCTTTCTTGACCGGTTAGTATTCACTGGTATTTAGTGTCCCACATACACGCTGACTTCATGCCGATAACAAGAAAAAATGAACCCATTTGATACAAATCATCAAACGAACGTGTTGCAATGCCTGAACTTCCCTGACGGCCTGCGACTATCCTATCTTCCACCCTTCCGCCTCGGCACGTGCCTCAACAAAGCGCCGGTACACACCTTCTTGCGCGAGAAGCTCCTCATGGGTCCCCCTCTGAACGACGGTACCATCCTCTACCACAAGGATCTGGTCGGCATGTTCGATAGTCGCAAGCCTGTGTGCTATGACCACCACGGTCTTCTCGCACGTAAGTTCCGTAAGTGCCTGTTGGATAAGCTGTTCGTTCTCCGGATCGATCGAAGCCGTCGCCTCATCAAGCACCACGATAGGGGCATCCTTGAGCAACGCCCGGGCAATCGAGATGCGCTGGCGCTCTCCCCCGGAAAGGCTTGCGCCTCCCTCGCCCACAATCGTGTCATAACCGTTGGGCAGGGCGCTGATAAAATCGTGACACCGTGCGCGTTTGGCAGCTTCGACCACCTGCTCATGCGTTGCGCCGGCAGTCCCAAACGCAATGTTGGCCTCCAGGGTGTCATTGAACAGGTAGACATCTTGGAACACCATCGAGAAATTCCTCAACAGGCTGTCCACCGTGAATTCACGGACGTCGTGGCCGCCGACACACACCGCCCCGCTATCGACGTCGTAGAAGCGCGCCATAAGGCTGGATATATTGCAGGAAAGCCGACCAGAGTCTCTAAGAGGGAAAGGGTTCAGAGTTCCCGGACCTCATCGCATACGGCGAGAAGCTCCTCATCGTGAGACACAACGATTACCAGGTGGTCCTTACGAAAGTCCTTGAGGAGGTCAATGAGATGGCTCCGACTTGCCGCATCAAGTGCCGAAGTTGGCTCGTCAAGCAACATCACCTCTGGGTCTTTGAGGAGCATGCGGATGATAGCGATCTTCTGTTTCTCCCCTCCTGACAACGCAACACGATGTGCATCAATGACGCTCTGCAATCCCCTGTCTGGTGAGAGGAACTTCTGAAGTCCAAACAAGTTGACAAGCTGCAAAACCCTATCTTCACTGGGCATCTTGTTGCACAGAAGCGTCAAGTTGTTCCACAGGGTATCTTGGAGAATTGCCGGCTCTTGCTCAACAATGCCGATGACGTCGTGCCTGAGGGCGTATTGGTCAAGCGTTGCAAGGTCGGTATTGCCATAGTATATGGATCCGTCATACAGGCTGAAATATTCCCCCGAGAGAAGCTTCAAAAGCGTACTCTTGCCACATCCAGACTTACCGCAAAGCACGACAAATTCTGACT
>CALHQT010000028.1:0-18217 GCA_938038135.1 uncultured Atopobium sp. | reverse complement strand
GTAATTGCGGTGCCAAGGTGGTCGTACTGCCCGAGCTTTGCATCACGGGCTACACCTGCGAGGACCTGTTCTGGCAGGATGCTCTCCTGGACGCGGCTGAGCGCGGCTTGGTCTCGATTGCCGCCCGCACGGCCGACGTCGACGCGTTGCTGCTGCTAGGCCTGCCTGTTCGCGTGGCCGGCAAGCTCTACAACTGCGCGGCCGTTCTCTTTAGGGGAGAGCTTTTGGGCCTGGTACCCAAGCGCTACGTGCCCATGTACAACGAGTTTTACGAGGGCCGACACTTTGTTTCTGGCCCCAAGACGGTCACCAGTGTGGACTTTGGCCTGCTGGGCGAGGTTCCGTTTGGTACCAACCAGCTGTTTGCGTGCGACACCATCCCTGAGCTGGTCGTGGGCGCGGAGATCTGCGAGGACCTCTGGGTGCCCATGCCGCCGTCAAACGCGCACGCCGTCGCCGGCGCCACGCTGATCTGCAACTTGTCCGCGTCGCCCGCGCTGGCCGGCAAGTCCGCGTACCGTCGTCAGCTGGTTGCGCAACAGAGCGCGCGTCTGATCTGCGGCTACGTTTATGCAAGCGCTGGTGAGGGCGAGTCTACGACCGATTTGGTTTTCTCGGGCCATGATCTTGTTGTCGAGAATGGCCGTGTGCTCGCCGACTCTGGCGTGTTTGGCGAGGGTATTGCCGTGTCCGAGATTGACGTGCTGTCGCTGGCGGCTGACCGCAGGCGCACGTCGACGTTTGAGGTTGCTCCGACGCCGGAGGATTACAAGCACCTGACCACGTATTTCTCGCTGGAGTTTGATGGCGAGGGTGACGTGGGCACTGTGGGCGCCGCAGGTCGCAGCCACGAGCACGACGTCGCAGGTCGCAGCCACGACGGCGAGGGCGAGGGCGTCGAACTTGCAATCCGCACGCCCCTGACCAGGTACGTTGATCCGCATCCGTTTGTGCCCGCGATGGATGACGCTCGCGCAACACGCTGCGAGGAGATTCTGTCGATTCAGGCTCATGGTTTGGCTTCAAGGTTGGCGCACACGGGCTCTGACCACGCTGTTATTGGCATTTCGGGAGGACTTGACTCTACGCTGGCCCTTCTCGTCACGGTGCGAGCGTTTGACCAGCTGGGATATGACCGCTCGGGCATTGTAGCTGTGACGATGCCGGGATTTGGCACCACGGACCGCACGTACACCAACGCTATTGAGCTGGTGCAGTCGCTTGGCGCCGACCTGCGCGAGATTTCCATTGTGGATTCCGTTCTGCAACATTTTGCCGATATCGGTCATGACCAGGACGTTCATGACGTTGTGTACGAGAACGCCCAGGCTCGTGAGCGCACGCAGATTCTGATGGATGTTGCCAACCAGGTAGGCGGCATGGTCATTGGTACGGGCGACCTTTCTGAGCTGGCGCTTGGTTGGGCAACGTATAACGGTGACCAGATGTCCATGTACGGCGTGAATGCATCGGTACCAAAGACGCTGGTCAGGTACCTTGTCGATTATTGCGCAGACGCTTATGAGGAGCAGGGCGAGGACGAAATTGCTCACGTTTTGCGCGACGTTCTGGACACACCGGTTTCTCCTGAGCTGCTGCCATCCGCGGCAGACGGTTCCATTGAGCAGAAGACGGAGGACCTGGTTGGCCCATACGAGTTGCACGATTTCTTCTTGTTCCACGTGCTTCGTCACGGAAGTGGTCCACTCAAGGTTCTACGTCTTGCCGAGTGTGCGTTTGGCACGGGCACTGAGCAGGAGATTTACGATCACGAGACTATCGTGCGCTGGCTAAAGGTGTTCTACCGTCGCTTCTTCTCGCAGCAGTTCAAGCGCTCGGCGATGCCTGATGGGCCAAAGGTTGGCTCGGTTTCGCTGTCGCCACGCGGCGACCTGCGCATGCCGTCCGACGCATCTAGCTCGCTCTGGCTCTCTGAGCTGGAGAGCTTGGACGCATAGTTTGCGGTTTGCCGGCGCAAGGCGACGTGATGACATTGATGTAAACCAATGGTGCAAATGCGCTTCTGCATCAAATGATGACGCTCAGTACCCGGCTATTCATGGAAATGAATAGCCGGGTACTTTTATGCAGGTCAATTGTTACTGCGAGTGGGGAAGAGGCGATTTTGCCCTCAAAATGGCCCTCAAGTGGTAAAAAATGCGTTTAGTTGGGGATTACAGAAATAGTGTGATTCTATGCATCAAATCTACCTGCTGTTTTATTCCGGACAAATAATCAGAAATCTGGATAGAATTTGTTACCAGGTAAAACGTTGGTGCAATTTTTCTGAATACTCCATTTCATCCCCAACTAAACGCGTTTTTTACCCAAATTGGACCCTCCCAAAGAGATGCTCATTATTCCTATGCAAAAACGCGCATATCACTAGCAGAATATGCACGCAGCGAAGATTTACGCCGAAAATTATGCTAATGGCAAGAATCTGCTGGTCGATACCACTCGGCGTTCGCATCCGCCGACCGCAAACAGCACTTACCAGCAGCTCAGCGATGCCGTTCACTTGCTCGCCGCCTGCATCCCGTCCGCATACCGTCTGCGCCCCGGCCGCACCTACCAGACAGCGCATAACCGTTGACGGCTTATACTGCACGCCTACAGAAAATCTAAGTCGGTTTTGTAAGATTTTCACAATATTTCGTATAAATTGTTTTCCCGTGTGGAATAACTAATAGCGTTGGAAAAGGGCGCTTGGCGCCAATATCGGGCTTAGCCCGAAAGGGAGGTTTTCATTATGAATTTGAAGCCACTTGGAGATCGTGTTCTGGTAAAGCCTGCTCCAAAAGAGGAGAAGACATCCTCTGGTCTCTACATTGCATCCGCAGCTCAGGAGCTCCCTCAGCGCGGTGAGGTCCTTGCAGTCGGAACTGGCAAGCTTGATCAGAATGGCAATCGCATTGCTCTTGATGTCAAAGTCGGCGACCAGGTATTTTACGGCAAGTTCGGCGGCACCGAGGTCAAGGTAGACGGCGAGGAGCTCCTGCTTCTTCGTGCTGACGACATCCTTGCAGTCCTCGAGGACTAATCGCTCGCTGCTTGTCCGCTCGCAGCTCGTTTGCCCACAGCTCGTTCGCTTGCTGTCCGATCGCAGCTTGTTCGTCCGCTTTTTACGTGTAAGTTCAGCTATTTTGGAGGAATACCATGGCTAAAGATATCGATTTTGGCACCGACGCTCGTGCCAAGCTTGCTAAGGGCGTAAATACCCTGGCAGATGCCGTAACCACCACTCTTGGACCTAAGGGTCGCTACGTTGCTCTGCAGCGTTCTTACGGCGCACCAACCATCACCAACGATGGCGTCTCCGTTGCTCGCGAGATTGAGCTCAAGGACCCAGTGGAGAACATGGGTGCTCAGCTGGTCAAAGAGGTTGCAACCAAGACTAACGACACCGTCGGCGATGGTACCACCACCGCAACCCTGCTTGCACAGGTCATCGTTAACGAGGGCCTCCGCAACGTTGCTGCTGGCGCAAACCCAATCGCAATTCGCCGCGGTATCGACAAGGCTGTTGAGGCAGTTGTCGCTCAGATGAGGGGCATCGCTAAGGAGGTCTCAACTAAGCAGCAGATTGCTTCCGTTGGTACCATTTCCGCAGGTGACCCAGTCATCGGTGGCAAGATTTCCGACGCTATGGACGTTGTCGGCAAGGACGGCGTCATCACCGTTGAGGAGTCCCAGACCTTCGGCATCGACATCGACACCGTTGAGGGTATGCAGTTTGACAAGGGCTATGTTTCCCCTTACTTCGCAACCAACAACGAGACTCTCACCGCTGAGCTGGACAATCCTTACATCCTCATGACCGACAACAAGATTTCCTCCATCCAGGACATCCTGCCTATCCTTGAGGCTGTCCAGAAGCAGGGCGCACCTCTGCTCATCATGGCTGAGGACGTCGACGGCGAGGCTCTGACCACCCTCATCCTCAACAAGCTCCGCGGCGTTCTGAACGTCTGCGCAATCAAGGCTCCTGCATACGGCGACCGTCGTAAGCGCATGCTCGAGGACATCGCTATTCTCACCGGCGGCCAGGCAGTCATCAAGGAGCTCGGCGTCAACCTCAACGAGATCAGCGCAGAGATGCTCGGTCGCGCTAAGTCCGTCAAGGTCACCAAGGAGACCACTACCATCGTTGGTGGCGCTGGTTCCAAGGAAGCAATCGACGAGCGCATCGCCCAGATCAAGGCTGAGATTGAGAACACCACCTCTGACTTTGACCGCGAGAAGCTCCAGGAGCGTCTTGCTAAGCTCGCCGGCGGCGTTGCAGTCATCAAGGTTGGCGCAGCTACCGAGGTTGAGCTCAAGGAGATCAAGCACCGCATCGAGGACGCACTTCAGGCAACTCGTGCAGCTGTCGAGGAGGGCATCGTCGCAGGTGGCGGCGTCTCCTTCCTGGCTGCTTCCTCCGTCCTTGACAGCGTTCAGACCTCTGACGCAGACGAGAAGATCGGCGTTGAGATCATCCGCAAGGCACTTGAGGCTCCAGTCCGCACCATCGCTAACAACGCTGGCTTCGAGGGCAGCGTAGTTGTCGAGAAGATCAAGGCACTCCCAACCGGCCAGGGTCTTGACTCCGCTTCCGGCCAGTATGGCGACATGATTGAGATGGGCGTTCTTGACCCAGTTAAGGTCACCCGTACCACGCTCCAGAATGCAGCTTCCGTTGCATCCCTCATCCTCATCACCGAGGCAACTGTTTCCGAGATGCCAAAGGACACCACCATCGAGGAGTCCATTTCTCGCGCAGCTGCTCAGGGCGGCCAGGGCGGCATGTACTAATCCGCACCTCCAAGGAACTTCAATCGGGTCCAGCCTCTCGCTGGGCCCGATTTTTTTGCCGCTGCGCCCACTTGGCGAGAAACCCGTCTTGTCGTGGGCGAGAAACCCGTCTTGTCACAGCCACAACGTTTTCCCTCTCAGCGTCCATTAATCGAAATCGTATGAATGTGACGTCATTTGAGCGGAATTATTGGTCGCTACAGGTTAAAATGTTTATTTGCGACTGCGGTCATGTCGTCGCTGCGCCTGCACCGCGGCCATACCGCTGCTGCGACCGCACCGTTAACCCGCCACGCGCCAAAGGAGAGGAGGCACCATGGCTCAGAACCAGAATCGTAACGAGGAGCGAGATTTTCTCGACGACCTCATTGATATCCAGGACTCCCTCCAGGTGCTCTCTAACCCGCTCGACGCGCTGATGGGAAGCCTGTCTATTGACCCAAATTCGGACAAGCCGTTTGAGCCAATGGACTACAAGGAAATCCCCTGGTCAAACGCTAATCGCTGCCTGAGGTGCGCCTCGGGAAAAGCCGAGGCATGTTCTCGCTGTCTTGACGTTTGCCCAGCTAATTGCATTGATATCCACAACCAGTCCGTGCGCATCGACGACGAGGCTTGCCTGCAGTGTGGACTCTGCGTTGCTGCGTGTCCAACCGAGACGTTTAACACGCGCCGCCACACGTCCCGCATGCTATATGACCAGGTAGCTCGCGCAGCCTCCGCGTACGAGCAGTGCTACATTACCTGCACTCGAGCTCTGGCGAGAAAACCTGAGGGCAACGAGATTTGCTTGCCTTGCGTGGGTATGCTCTCGGCCGACATTTGGTTCTCGATCCTTACGGACTTTGACAACGTAAGTGTTTACCTGCCGCTGGGCGTTTGCGACCGTTGTCGCACCACCACTGGCGAGGAGGCATATACCCAGGCCATCGCTACCGCTGAGGAGTGGACGGGTGCTACGGTTGGTCTTGAGGTCGACGGCAACAACCTCAACCACAACTTCACGCGTGCGTACATCCGTTCTCAGTTCATCTCCAACGCGATGAACGGTGCAGAACGCCTGGTATCTGCGTCGACGCCTGTTCTTGCGGGCGCCAAAGCAATCGCTGACCGCATCAACTCGCACGCTCGCTCTCTGGATAAGCTTCAGACGCAGCTTGATGACGTGATGGGCCTGCGCACCACCGATATGAGGCAGTCCATGCTCACGCAGGATCGCCGTCTGGTCATGGGCGCACTTCAGCACGACCCAGAGCTTGCCCCTTACGTGAAGCTTGAAGCTCCTATCTGGGATTCCAGTAAGTGTACAGTTTGCGGAGACTGTAAAAATACCTGTACGACGCACGCTATCAACATCGATGAGCGTGGCAAGCTGACCATTAAGATGCCGTTCTGCGTCAACTGCGGCGCATGCGAAATTGTCTGCCCAGAGCCTGGTGCGCTTACGATGGTGCCGATGAACACCTCTGAGCTGGTTGTTCGCGATCGCAAGGCCGAGGAGACCGAGCGTCTTGAGGCTTTGGCTCGCCGTAAAGCTCGCTTCATTTTTGACACCGGCAAGGAGCAGCTCAAACACCTGGCGGATTCGATTACCGAGGACCCGGATGATGAAGCCACTGCACAACAACCTCCAAAAGAGGATAATGGGGAGTAGCACGCGGCTGCTAACACAGAGCACAACGCTTCTAGCTGTTCGTTCTTCTCGCGAGAAATACAAGTAACCGTCCACCGACAACAAGAGGACTCACATGTCGCTTTCAATTGGTATCGTTGGCCTGCCAAACGTTGGTAAATCCACGCTGTTCACCGCGCTGACCCGCAAGGGTGGCCTGGCTGCAAACTATCCGTTTGCTACCATCGACCCTAATGTGGGCATCGTTGACGTACCCGACGCAAGGCTCCAGAAGCTGGCCGAGATTGTCAATCCTGGTCGTATCATGCCTGCAACCGTTGAGTTTGTGGACATCGCTGGCCTGGTCAAGGGCGCAAACGAGGGTGAGGGCCTGGGTAACCAGTTCCTGGCAAACATTCGCAACACCGACGCTATCTGCGAGGTTGTTCGTTACTTCAAAGATCCCGACGTCATTCACGTTGAGGGTCGCGTCAATCCTGACGAGGACGTGGACATCATCCAGACGGAACTCATCCTCGCTGACCTGGGCACCATTGAGCGCGCCCTGCCTAAGCTGGAGAAAGAGGTCAAGCGCGATAAGGACCTCCAGCCCAAGCTCAACGTGGCAAAGCGCCTTCAGGAGTGGCTGAACGAGGGCAATCGCGCCGCTGACATGGAGATGACCGACGAGGAGCGTCTGGCTGCTCGCGATCTTTTCCTGCTTACCATGAAGCCAATCCTGTACGTCGCAAACGTCGACGAGGACATGCTCACCGAGCCGGCTCCTGTTATCAACGGCGTTCAGTCCATCCCTGTTTGCGCAGGTGTCGAGGCTGAGCTTGCTGATCTTGATCCAGAGGAGGCTGCAGAGTACCTGGAGTCCCTGGGACTTGAGCACTCCGGCTTGGAGACGCTTGCTCAGGCAGCATACAAGCTGCTTGGCCTGCAGAGCTACTTCACCGCTGGCCCTATGGAGGTCAGGGCGTGGACCGTCCGCATTGGCGCTAAGGCTCCCGAGGCCGCCGGCGTCATTCACTCTGACTTTGAGCGCGGCTTCATCAAGGCAGAGGTTGCCAGCTACAACGATTACGTTGAGCTGGGCGGCGAGGCCGGCTGCAAGACTGCGGGCAAGCTGCGCATCGAGGGCAAGGAGTACGTGGTCGAGGACGGCGACGTCATGCACTTCCGCTTCAACGTCTAAGCCACAAAATTGCTTACTGTAAACGTAAAACGGGCGAGAAGATCGGTCTTCTCGCCCGTTTTTGTGTGGGGTGGGGTGGTGTCGCGGGTCACGCGCTGCGGGTCGCGTGTCGCTGCGGGTCGCGGGTTGCGAGCCGCTG
Source organism: uncultured Atopobium sp. (assembly GCA_938038135.1). GTDB lineage: Bacteria > Actinomycetota > Coriobacteriia > Coriobacteriales > Atopobiaceae > Lancefieldella. The sequence continues at coordinate 10,468 of CALHQT010000028.1, read as the reverse complement.
CGAGTCGCTAGCGCTTAGGAGCCTGATCGGTGCCCAGGACCACGGTGATGTCCACGTCAGTTGGGTAGGAACCGTCGTTTGCCTTGATGTTAGCAGTAGGGATATCCAGTGCTTTTGCAACGCCAACGGCCTTTGCCAGGCCCGTACGCGTGCCGTCGTAGATGATAATCGAGTCGGTTGGATGCTCCAGAGAGCTGTCGGCGTAGGCGGTGTAGCCCTTAGTCTTCAGGATGCCAGCCTTCTGAGCTGCAAGCCCTTGAACGTCGGTGCCGTTGAGCACGGCAACTTCTCCGGTGTAGTCAGGCTTGATGCTGTCGATAGCTGAAGGGTCTCCTCCAACGGTACCCACAACGCCTGTGGTTTCGTCAGCACTTGCATCCTCCAGAGGAGGCAGCGCCTGGTTTACGCGGTCCATCATAGTCTTCCACGCGCTCTTATCGACAATCTCATACCACACGTCATCAATGAGCTCGGACGTTGTCGGCGTGCGCGCGGAATACATATCCTTGGATGTATCCATGCCCCTGAACGACATGGCCAGGCCCACAATGTCAGTAACGTTGAAGTCAGTAGTTACGCTCTCGGCCATGGTAGACACGGCGCCTGACATAGAAACGGGGTCCAGCTGCAGGACTTTCTTGGCAATGGCCGTCAAAATCATGCGCTGGTTAGCCGCGCGGTAGAAGTCGCCTGCGCCGTAGTTGTCGTATGCGTGGCGACTGCGAGAAAGGCCAAGCGCTTGCTGGCCGTTGAGCTGTTGCTCGCCAGCGGGAAGGTCGATGCCTGAGTACTGCATGTCAGAAACAGCAACGGGCAGGTTGACCGTAATGCCGCCGATGGAGTCCACAATCTTGGTGAACGACTCAAAGTCTACCTCGGCGTAGTGCGAGATGTTGACGTTTGCCAGCTTGGAAACGGCCTCGACCATTCCGGATGCGCCGCCATAGCTGTATGCGGAGTTAATCTTTTGCTTTCCGTGTTCTCCCAGGTCAACCATAGTGTCTCGGGGGATGGAAATCAGGGTGATCTTCTTGTTCTTGGGGTCCACGCGAGCCAGAATGATAGTGTCGGCGCGGAAGTTTGCGTCGGAATCGCCCCAGTTCTCTGCGCGTCCCTCGTCCTTATCCACGCCCAGAAGCAGCATGTAGAACGGGTCAGACGGAGCAACCTGTACCAGCGTGGCCTGCAGGTTTGCATCCAAGCCCTGGCGAAGTTTTGAGTTGGTATCCAGCATCCACCACGCAAACGCTACGCCTGCTACCAGCAGCAACGTGCCCAGAATGCCGGCAAAGATCTTAAGACCACGACCGCGAGAAGAACCTTGGCGCTTCTTGGAATATGCGCCCACGCCTTCGGCGCGAGAAGGCGCATGGCTGACGGCACCCGCTCGATGTGCAGCAAAGTGGGTGTGTTTTTGCTGCTGAACTGGGGCTTCTTCGGGCCACTCATCGCCGACGTTGGTCTGGCCAATCAAAGGCTCGCGCGTAAACCTAGAACCGTGGGATTCTGCGTGATTATTGCGAGCAGAGCTAGCACCTGCGCTTCGAACGCTGCCCAGCGTGCGAGGTTGATATGCGCCCTGATTATAAGCGTCATAATCGTCCTGTGCGAAGTCCTCTGTATCGTACTCAGGGGTATCTTCGTACCTATCACGGCTGTTGTGACCGTGATTCTGAGATGAATGTGACCTTCTGGCCATTGGGGCTCCTTTGTGTTTAATCTGCGTTTTGCCCAATGCGTTTTGTCAAACATCTACTATACGCAATTTTGCGTCTTTGTGCTGCATAGAAACAAACCTGCCACAAAAAATCCCCGCTTCAACGTGTGAAGCGGGGACGTGTGCGAGAAATTCGTGGAGCTTAGCGCAAGAAGTATGAGCAACTTTTGCTCATGGCGTTACTTACTGCGCAACACTACCTTACTTACGACGATCCTTCAGAGCATAGCCAAGCGTCGTAATAACGCTGCCCACGGTAGCTACTGCAACAAGAGCAATCTCGGAGAAGTCGCCAGTCTCAGGAAGCTTAGGCTGCTTCTTCTTTGGCTTCTTTGGAGTCTCTGATGGAGGAGTTGCTGGTGGGGTGATTGGTGGTGTATTTGGTGGGGTGTTAGGAGGAGTGTTTGGTGGAATCTCGGTGTTGGTAACCGTGAAGCCATCAGTCTGGTTGCCCGAGACTGCACTGGTATATCCAGCAGGAACGTTCTCTTCTACTACGGTGTAAGCAATAACGTGACCGTCTGTTGCATCGTTGCGGAGAAGACCGCTAAATGTTGCAGCCCAGTTATTGGTCTGGTCAAGAGTGACTGTCTCGGTGCTAGCAACGCCGTCTTTGTAGAGCCTGACGGTAACAGGACCGCCGACAGTTCCTACCCATGTCTTGTTAACTTGTACGTCAACTGTTGGGGTCTTCTCGTCTTCAACGGTCTTAATAACGCCGTTGGTTGCAGAAACAGTGAGGTTATACGTATCAGTATTGAGCTGGTAGCCAGCAGGAGCGGTAATCTCCTGAACACTGTAGGCGCCAGCAGGGAGCTTCTCGGTGGTAGCGGTACCGTCCTCACCAGTAGTAATAGTCCAGGTCTTGGATGGATCGGTGGTACTGGTTACCTTAAAGACTGCACCCGCAAGCTTGGTGTTGTGGTCGTTCTTATCCACCTTGACGATGCGGATACGAGCGATGATGGTAGAAGTACCTTCTCCGCCGGAAGTTGCGTTGCGATATACCCAATCGGAGCGGTACTCAGGGTTGTCGGAGTACATGGTAATGAGGTTACGCAGGGCAACACCAGGTACATAGGTGGTGCGATAGGTGAACTTAAAGCTCTGACCGTTGCTGAGGTCTAAGCCAGAAAGGTCAAGATCAAACGACTGTCCATCAGGAGAAATGGTGAGCATACCTGGGGTAATAGGAATGCGAGTTGCAGTTCCTGGAATGGTTGAGCCGTACTCATCAAAGCGAGCGCTCCAAAGCTCAAAGGTTCCTGGAACATAGGTAATCTCGGAAGGAAGGTCGCCGCCGCCCTGGTCGGATAGCTGGTCGTGTAGACGGACGTTGTGGAAGTTACCACCAGAGTAGTTGATGCGGCCAGTCCACTGGATTTCGTTAGCGTTACCATCGATAATCTTGCCCCACTTGGAGAGGTACTCAGTACCAATGGTGCCAGGAGCGGTGACGTCAAACGTTACAGGAACAGGGCTGCCAGAGACAGTAAAGATAAAAGATTTACCGGTACCTGTCTGAACACGCTGTGAATCAATGGTAAAACCAAGTCGAGCGGTACCGCGCAGGTCAGTGTGGTTGTTAACGTAGTCGGTAAAGACAACACGCATGTTTCCACCAAAACCACCGGTACCAGGGGTGACATGAGCTACTGCCATGACCTCGCCGGTTGCTGCATCGGTAATGTTAAAGGTAGACGGAGGATTAGCTGCGGTAAACCTCATCTCGTTAGGGAGGGTGACGTCAAAGTAATCGCCCGGCTCTACGTTAGCGTTTGCAGAGGCGTCCCACGTCATAGCAATGGCATACACATTTGCCTTGTTAACTTCGGTAGCTGGCTTACCAAAACGGTCTTCAACTCTAAACTCTGTAATGGTTGCGACAACCGCTTTAGGGGTGCCCGTAGCAGCTTCAGTACTTGCAGTCTCAGCAAAAGCTGATTTTGCAGCAAGCGGAAGCGCAAGGGCCAGCAAGAAGACAAAACTTAACAGCTTAAACAGTCGTTTGTTCATCAGGACTCCTTTGCAATAGATACGTCTATTCTCACCTATTTCAAAGAGAATTTATTTGAGAATCTGTATATATCTATACTGCTTTTTAAAAGTTCAATTATTTATGCAGGTACAAGGAATTTGTGGTTTCTTTTTCTAATACCTTTCAAATAAAGTACAGGTAAATTCACAGGTTCTTCACAATTGTTCACAACGAACATTCCACACTATGTGCAGCTTAACGTAATAAAAATGGATAAATATTACCTCTAACAAATCTAAATGCTGGACATTAGTCACTTTTTATACGTTATTCCGAATAGGTCATTTTTCTGTATGCATTAAGGAGGCGAGAAACCCCGCGAGGCCTCACAAACTAGACGGGTTTCTCGCCAAAAAAGAACGCCTTGCCACGAGGACAAGACGTTCTTGTTGAGTTGCGTGGAGCTGCGCGCCCGCGCTGCTACGACTGCGCGCCAGACTTACTTGCGACGCTTAAGTGCAACTGCGCTGCCTAGTGCAGCCAAAGATCCAAAGAGGACGCCTGCAACAGAAGATGTATCTCCGGTGTAGGGGAGGTTGGACTTCTTGCGAGTCTTAGCAGGCTTCTCTGGAGTCGGAGGAACCTGGGTGTTGGTGACTACAAAGCCCTGAGTTGCGTCGCCAGTAATCTGGCTGGTGTAGCCGGCTACCTCGTCTTCAGAGATGGTGTAGGTAATCTCGGAGCCGTCAGCAGCATAAGCCTCAAGACCCGTGAAGGAATCCTGCCAGTTGTTGTCAGAGCTCAAGGTAAGGGTCTTACCAGTGTCAACGCCGTTTGCAAGCAGGTGAACAGTTACTGCTCCGCCCTCTGCGCCATTCCAGACTTTCTGTACAGGAATGTCTGCATGAGCGTTCTTCTTGTTCTCAATAATCTTGATAGTGCCGGACTGATTGTCAACGTTTACGGTGTAGACAGTAGCGTCACGCACATAGCCATCTGGAGCGGTGATCTCTTCGATGGTGTAGGAGCCGGTAGTGAGCCTCTCGGAGGTTGCAGTTCCGTCGGCGCCTGTAGTAAGAGTCCAAGAATCAGCTGGGTTAGCAACGCTTGTTACCTTAAAAGTTGCGCCTGGAAGCTGGGTAGTTGCGTTGTCAGCGTCAACCTTGATGATGCGGATGCGGCCGACAAGATTGCCGATTGCGCCGCCGGAGTTGCTTGGAGAGTAGTAGGTAAAGCCAATCTCGCTTCTTGGAGCACCGCCAGCGTTGGTAAGCACACCATAGTTATGCAGAGCCATACCTGGGATAAAGGTGGTGCGATACTGCAGGAGGTAACGCTGACCCTGGGAGAAGTCAACGCCGCTCAGGTTAAGGTGGTAGGAGTGGCCGTCAGCTGCAATAGAAAGCGCACCATTAGGAATGGTGACCTCCTGAAGGTTGCTGAAGTTACCCGTTCCATCAAAGTCTGCACGATAGAGGTGGAAAGAGTTGGCAATGTAGGTTACCGATGCTGGCAGGTCGCCACCGTTTTTATCAGAGAGGGAGTCAGAGAACTCAACGCCAGTCATGTTAGAAGCGGAGTAGTTAAGACGAACATACCAAAGTACCTCGGACTCGGTACCGGTAACAGGGCCGCCCCACTTGTTGAGCCACTCTTCGCCAATGGTGTTCTTTGGACGAATAATCATGTTGAGAGGAACAGCGGTGCCGTTAACGCCAAAATCAATGTGGGTATTATCGCCAGCGTTGATGGCGTCGCGGTCGTAGAGAGCGGACAGAGAGAAAGTACCCCTAATCTGGGTGTGGGTGTTTGCATAGTCTGTATAAACAACATGCAGGGTACCGCCGTAAATGCTACCTGCAGCTGGAGTTGGATAAGCCCAAGCTACGGTTGCACCGTTAGGATCTTTAACTTCAATTGGAGTTGTGTTTTGTGTGGCAGTGAACTGGACTTTATCGGGCAGAGTAATATCAAAATAGTCACCTTCTGCCACAGTTGAAGCGGTAGATTCCCAGTTAATTGTAATATGGTACAGATTATCAGTGGTAATCTCATTTACTGGTGTATAGGTATCATCAGCCACAGACATGCTGGTAATTTGAACCGGTGAAACAGTTGCAGCAGAAGCGAATGTTGTCACAAAAGTAGCAACAATCATAAATGGCACAAGAAATGCACCTAGTCTGACCAGTACTTTTTTCATAAACTAAACTCCAATTCGTCTTATGAGAGTGAGAAAATTATTGCAGATAGGTACTTAAAAACTGTTACCAGTTTTTGTCGTCACAAAACAATTACATTTCAAGTTATAGTGCCTTTGACCTGCTCTTCTCGCCATATTTTGTGTTTTATAATTGTTAGAAATTAGTAGCATTTCTCGTCAGATTATAGAACTTTGCCGTCTTTTGTTTGCGCAGAATAAGAAGACTTTTTGGCGCAGGTAATCTTTCGTGGTGTTATCGGCTGGTTGAAGGTATTATTAATAGCAATAAATTCGTGGTAGAGATATGTGCCCATACGTGCGGTAGCGCGCCGGCGCAGAATCTAAGAGTGACCGGGAAACCGGAGAAGCGGAGTCATGCATGAGCGAGTCCAGGCCCAAGCAGTTTGTTGCAGTTCTAGACTTTGGTGCCCAGTACGGCCAGTTAATTGCACGTCGCGTGCGCGATCTTAACGTCTACTCCGAGATTGTTCCTTGTGATATTTCCGCAGATGAGCTCCGTGAGCTTAATCCATCTGCGCTTATTTTGTCCGGTGGCCCTGCTTCTGTTTACGCGGAGGATGCGCCAAAGATTGACCCAGAGATTCTGGAGCTTGGTCTTCCTGTCTTTGGTTTCTGCTATGGACAGCAGATTATGGCGGTTACCCTGGGTGGCACCGTTGGACATACCGAGAAGGGCGAGTACGGTCCAGCTCATCTGACCCGCGCGGGGGAGAGCCGCATCTTTGACGGTACCGCTGAGCAGCAGACCGTTTGGATGAGTCATCGTGACGCTGTATCTGAGGTCCCAGAGGGCTTTACCATTACCGCTTCTACCGACGTTTGCCCTATTGCAGCTATGGAAAACGCTGCTAAGAACCTGTATTCCACTCAGTTCCACCCAGAGGTCAACCACACCGAGTGCGGTTCCCAGATGCTTTCTAACTTCCTGTTCAATATCTGTGGTTTTGAAAAGGCGTGGACCATGGACAACATCATTGAGCAGAAGGTAGAGGAGATTCGTCAGAAGGTTGGTAACGGTCGCGTTATTTTGGCGCTTTCCGGCGGCGTTGACTCTTCCGTTGTTGCTGCCCTTGTCCACCGTGCTATCGGCGATCAGCTTACCTGCGTGTTTGTGAACCATGGCATGCTCCGTAAGGGCGAGCCAGAGATGGTTGAGCAGGTCTTCCGCAAGCAGTTCAACGTGCCTCTGATTCACGTTCACGCAGAGGAGCGCTACGCTGAGCTTCTGGCAGGTGTTACTGAGCCAGAGATGAAGCGTCGCCTTATTGGTACCGAGTTCTGGAAGGTCTTCTTTGACGAGGCTCAGAAGCTGGATGGCGTTCAGTTCTTGGCGCAAGGCACCATCTACCCCGACATTATTGAGTCGGGTGCTCGCAAGACGGGCGGCAAGGCTGCAACCATCAAGAGCCACCACAACCTGATTCCATTCCCAGAAGGCGTTCACTTTGACCTGATTGAGCCTCTGGATCACTTCTTCAAGGACGAGGTCCGCGCGTTGGGCGTTTCTCTTGGCCTGCCAGAGAATCTTGTCTACAGGCAGCCATTCCCAGGTCCTGGCCTTGCTATCCGCATCATTGGCGACGTTACCCCAGAAAAGCTGGAGATTCTTCGCAACGCAGACGCTATTGTTCGTGAAGAGATTGACGCTTACAATGCTCAGCTCTTTGACGAGACAGGCGATCGTAACTCCGAGCACAGTGTTTGGCAGTACTTTGCTGTGCTACCCGACATTAAGTCCGTTGGTGTTATGGGTGATGAGCGCACGTATGCTCGTCCAGTTATCCTGCGCGCCGTTGAGTCCAGCGACGCTATGACCGCTGACTGGGCAAAGCTTCCTTACGAGCTGCTGACCCGCATTTCTTCTAGGATTGTCAGCGAAGTTGCTGGCGTTAACCGCGTAGCCTACGACATCACTCCAAAGCCACCTGCGACCATTGAGTGGGAGTAGGCCGATAGGGTTCTGACCTGCGATTTTGAGTGCCGCACTATGCCGCTGAGTTTCGTTTCGTACGAGAGTCATGACAAAGCCACCAGCGACGGAGATGAGTAAAAGCGATTAAAGAGCCTCCGTTCCCTGCGTTGGGACGGAGGCTCTTTCTTTGCCGTTTTACTCCCTTGTCTCCGTTCGGGGATTATTTCTTGCTCATTTAGGGCTATTCGCGCTGAAAGATTTTGACTAGCTTGGTGTCCTTTATTTCGTAGACAATGTCTGCGACGTTCTCGACCAGCCTCTTATCGTGGGAGACGAACACTATCGTTCCGGCATAGGCGCTCATCATCTGCTCGAGGGCTTCGGCGCTCTTGATGTCCAGGTAATTTCCAGGCTCGTCCATGAGCAAGATGTTGTATCTGCCCAGCAGCATCTTCGCGAGTAGCAGCTTGATGACTTCGCCTCCCGAGAGAACGCCAACGTCCTTTGTCAGGTCGCGCGGTCCGATTCCCATAGAGGCGAGGATGCCTCGAATTTCGGTCATGCTGTACTCGCAACCATCCTGCATGAACGAGATCGCAGACTGACGGGCGTCGAACTTGTAGCCTGTTTGCTCGAAGTAACCGATCTCTGCCTTGGGAGAGATGTTGATACCGTCGGCGCGTCGAGCGATTGCCTTCAGCAGGCTGGTCTTTCCTGTACCGTTGCCACCGGTGATGGCCACTTTGGCACCGAGCGGTATCTCGAATTTCGCGTGGTCATAGAGCATGCAGTTGCCGAAGCTCAAGCTGAAATCGTCTGCCGAGATGGGAAATTTACTATGCAGTTCCAGGGCCTTGCTCTGGCGGAACCGCACGGCGCGAATGCTATCTGGGGCCTCAATCCCTTCGAGCGCTTCGAGGCGCTTCTCCATGTCCTTAGCCGCCTGGTACATCCTCTTCTGTTTGGTGCCGGTTGCTTTCTGATGCCCCAATCGACCTGCATACTCGTTGCTTTTTTTCGCAGCCTTCCGCTTGGCGTCGACCTGCCGTGCTTTTTTCCGTTGTTTTTCGATGGCGGCTTCGAGGCGATCGCGCTCGCGCATCGCCTCTTCGTATCGAGTCGCCTGAGCTTTGCGCTCTTCTTCTTTCTGTCGCAGATAGTCGGAGTAGTCACCCCAGAATTCGGAAATACCGCCGTCTTTGAGCTCCCAGATCTTGTCTACCACCTGGTCGAGAAAATGACGGTCATGGCTCACGATGAGCAGAGCCCCATCAAATGCCTTGAGTTGTCCGACGAGAAGGCGGATGCCGTCTTGGTCGAGGTGGCTCGTAGGCTCGTCGGCGAAGATCGCGCTTGCATGCTGGGAGAGTGCAGAGGCAATCTTGGCGCGTGTTTCCTCCCCGCCGCTCATCGTCTCCTGCGCCACTCCGGCGACGTTGAGACGGGAGAGCATCTCACCACTGTCCTGAGCCGCATCAAGGTCGAGTTCATCGAGTTGGCCGATGAGGGCAATGCTGCCGAAGCGCCTGACGTCGGCGTCCGCAATGGTAAGATTGCCGCTCAGAATTTTAAGCAGGCTGGTTTTGCCTGCGCCATTGTCTCCCACCAAGCCGATGCGATCGTAGGAGTAGATTTCCAACTCTTCGATATCCAGGATATCGCGGCCGGCATATTCCAAAAAGATGTCTTTAGCTTTGACTATGAGTTCCATAGGTTGAACCGCCTTTTGTGTATTAGCCTTTTACTGGAAGCGCAGCCATGCCAAAAAAGATTGCTCACGTCGATTTTTCGCCTTTGCCCAATTGCCGGCGCGAGCGTTTTGACCTTGCGCAAGCAAATCCGAAAATGATAGTTGGCGACGAATAAGGAGCGCGATGTGGGATGTCGGCGCAATACCTCGTCGTCGCAAGGGCTTGAAGGCTGACGCGTGAACCGATGGCTGCCGCCTCTTTTTTTCGAATACTTGGGCTATTGAATCTGCCCGGTATCTCTTTTCCCCACGTTTCGGACGCTCGGAGCAAGCAGCATAGCCATCGCAAGCAGTACCATGGTCGCTCCAGAGCCGACGAACCATAACGGAGCTCCAAGCAGATCCGCAAAAACGGAGGGGGCTGCGAGGCCCATGGGCATGGCCCACGCCATGATGGTTCCGTAGAGGCCGAAAACGCGGCCTAGGTACTCAGGAGGTATCTGCTCCTGCATAAGGGCAGTCTGGGTTCCCGCGTACAACGGGGAGCATGCGCCCATAAGAAAGCTCACCGGCAGGAAAGCAGCGAACAATGACGGGCCGAGCGATCCGGATACGATTGCGGCAATGCCGAAGCCGGCAATCGCGGCGACCATGGTGAACGACCTATTGCGGAACCCTCCCGTGGCCGCCAAAATGCCGGACCCAGCCAGCATGCCTGCAGAAAAAAGGATTTCCACCAAAGCGGCATCCCCCGTGCTACCGCCAAAATGTCCCAAGGTCATTATTGGGAACAATGCCGCGAGTGGGGAGAACGCGAAAGCGAAGACGAACCCGCACCAAAGAAGGGCGAACAGCCCCCTGTATCCCCTGATCAGCTTGTAGCCGTCCGAAATCTCAGAGAAAAGTTCTCGAACTTTATTGGAAAAGGACGAGCTGCGGTCGGCTTC
>CALHQT010000027.1:0-3032 GCA_938038135.1 uncultured Atopobium sp. | reverse complement strand
ATGGCTTTTGTTGTGGTTACAACAAAACAGAAATTATTCTTTAGTTTTAAAAGAGATCAGAATGAGAACCGGTTCTAAAAAGGAAAAGGAGTAAATCTTCGTTATCAATTCTGTAAATAAGAAGCCAGTCTGGCTTGATATGACACTCTCTAAAGTCTGCGTAAGAGCCAGTCAGAGAATGGTCACGATATTTTTCTGGAAGTGATTGTTGAGAGGCGAGGGTATCCACAACTTCAGTAAGCAGCTCAAGCTTGAGACCTCTTTTTTGCGCTGATTTAATATCTTTTTTAAATTGATTAGAGAGAATGATTTCAAGCATCTAGGACCTCCGACATTGCGTCGGAGAATGAGGAATAGTGCTTGTAATTTTCTGGATGCTCTTTCATGTTGGTGTATTCATTAAGAGCCTCTATAGTTTGAGCATTAGGAGTTTCTCGTTTGATTTCAAAAGGGATTCCCTGTTCACGAACAGTCTGACGAAGAAAAATAGTAATAGCAGTAGTAAGATCCATGCCCAAATCTCTGAGAAGTTCCTGGGCATTCTTTTTAAGCGTTGGATCCAAATTTATATTTGTGCTTACTTTTGCCATAATGACCCGCCTTTCTTGTAGCTATGTTATACAAGATGATGACGGTAAAGTCAATAAATATGTGCGCATCATAGGTACAATACGCACATATTGTGTATATAAATTACTATCTTCTGTTCTATTCTTTACTCTTTAGAGTGAAAGACAGAAGAACCGGGTTGTGATCAGAATAGGCAAATTGCGTGTCAATGTTTCTGGCGGTTGCAACAACGTTATCCGAGACAATCCAGCCATCAACTGTGGTGGTGTATGTCTTGTCCTTCTCGTATGGAATGTCATCTCCACGGCAGGTAGGAACGTTGGTAAGATTGTCTGGAGCTACAACACTAAAGCCTTCTGGCAAATCAGAATCTTTGAGTTCTGCTACCCAGTCTGGTACCTGCTGAACAGAAGGATAGAGTGTAAGCGAGCCCAAAATGGCATGGTTCCAGTCGCCACCCGCAATAACGTAATTGCCCTTAGCACGCTCTTCGGACATAACTTTGGTCAGAAGTGCAAGCTGTTGAGCGCGGCTGGTGCCGCCTTTGTCGTAGGCAGACATGTGGCTGTTAATAAGTACCAGCTCATGACCATCGCTGGTGGGGTAGCGTGTAATCATAAAGCAACGGTCTAGGTCAAAGAATTTTGTGGGAAAAGACTCGTCAATGGGGTAGGTACGACGAGTTGCGCTTGAAGCAAGTACGTTTGAAAGCGTAAGAATTCCCGAGTTAGAGGTTCCGTGGAACTCTGTGAGTGGATAGGCGAGAAACGCAGTGTGGAAGTTCTGCGCAAAATATGATGCGTAGGATCCAAAGCGGCTCTCTGCTTCAGAAACTTGATTCACATGCCAACTTCTGTCAGATGAAGTATCAATCTCTTGGAAAAGAATAAAGTCAGGGGCTGTACCGCCATTCAGAGAAGAAACGGTGTTCAGGGCACCGTTTGTGGTGTAAAGAACGGAGTTTCTGCTTACCGCGCGTCCGTGAGTTCCCACGGTGCGTGTGCCATCTTGCATGATGCCTTCATCCATAAAGAAGGTGTAATCAGGGGTGTAAGCACCAAAGCCAATGTTGTAGGTCGAAGCTGTGTAGGTTTGGCCTACCTGTACTGTTGTAGCCTCAGGAGAAGCACCTTGATTAGATACGGGAGTATTGTCAGGAATACGATAGTAGGTAAACTGCAGATAAAGGACATATCCACCAAGAACTAGTAGAGCTAGAACAAATAGTCCGCCTACAAATTTAAAAAGTGGTGCAAGAACCCTTTTTAGAAGGCCAGTAATAAGCTTAAGGCCAAGAGACAAAACTCTTTTCATGCGAACCTCGTATCAATCAAGTGTCGTATGATTTAAATGATAACTATTATGGATTGAAAGTATGTTGAGGAGTTTGTATGTCGCTATCAAGAAATACAACACTAGAGCTTTTCAAACCCTCTGGTATCAGGCGTTTCTCGGCACTTGCTGCTGCAACACCAGGATGTATTTCTTTAACTATTGGAGAGCCGGGAGAAGACACTCCAGCCCCTATTTGTAACTTAGTAGACAGAGAACTTGAAGCTGGAAACACGCATTATCCACCCAACGTTGGTACTCTTGAGCTTAGGGAGGCTATTGCTGCTTGGGAGTCTGCACGTGGTATGAAGGTCGGCCCAGACGGCATTGTAGTTACCGTGGGAGCTGCGGAAGCCATTTCTGCAACTATGCTGACCCTTATGAATCCAGGTGACGAGGTTATTATTCCTGAACCAGCGTATTTGGTATACAGAACGCTCTGCCAGCTTAATCGTGGTGTAGTTGTGCCGCTTGATACCAGCACCAATCATTTCCAGATTGATCCAGAGCAGCTCAAGTCAAAAATTTCAGACAAGACAAAGCTTATTGTTTTGACTTCTCCCAACAATCCTACGGGATGTGTTTATACAAAAGAGTCACTTGATGCGGTAGCTAATCTTGCCCGTGAACACGACTTTTATGTGATGTGTGATGACGTTTATAGAGAGCTTGCCTATGTTGAGAATGTTCCACGTTTTGTTGAGCTCTACCCAGATTTGTCTGATCGCTGCATTGTGACAAATAGTTTTTCTAAACCATGGGCAATGACGGGTTGGAGACTTGGTTGGGTTGCCTCCTCTGACGAGCTTGCGGCAGATATCGGAAAGGTTCACGCCCAACTAGTGTCTTCTGTTCCTTCATTTTTGCAGCCAGCTGCTCTCTCTGCACTTTCTTATGATGTCACGCCTATGCGTACAAATTATAAAAATCGCAGGCAGATTGTGCTTTCTGCACTTGAAGACATGAAACTTCCTGTTGAAGAGCCAGAAGGTGCCTTCTACGCATTTCCATCAATCAAGGAATTTGCTCTTGATTCTGAGGCGTTCTGTGAGCGAGCAATCAAAGAGTTTGGTGTAGCGTTGGTACCTGGCGTTTTCTTCGGCGCTGAGGGCTATGTGCGTATTAGTTAT
>CALHQT010000026.1:0-18952 GCA_938038135.1 uncultured Atopobium sp. | reverse complement strand
CCGTCCAGCTAATTGGAGGGAAACGGTCTCGTTTTTTGTTTGGCGCGGATTTAGTCACACTTACACATCTCAACAAAAAAGCACCTCGGCAATCCCACAAGCGGGGATAGCGGGGGTGCTTTTCTCTACGATAGCATATGCTTGCCGTGAGAAACTGGTCGGCTGCGCAATCCTATCAACTATACTTGTGGCAAATAATTTGACGTAATGCTGCAACAGCACGTTCTTCTCGGCTGGTAGTGGAGATTCTTACATGAAGTCTTTGATTGTGTACTATTCATATTCCGGCATCACAAGAAGGCTTGCAGAGGATATTGCGCTGATTACCGATGGTGAGCTGCTGGAACTTAAGCCTCAAGAGCCCTATTCTTTCTCGTATAACACGGCGGTAAAAGAGGTCAGGGCTCAAATAGAAAAGGGCGTTTGTCCTGCACTTATGCCAAGTGATGTACATGTCGGTGACTTTGATACTGTTTTTATAGGATCGCCCAACTGGCTTAAAACATTTGCTCCTCCGGTGCTTTCGTTCTTACGAGCAACGGATTTGAGCGGCAAGACGGTCATTCCGTTCTGCACGCACGGCGGCGGAGGATTTGGCAACATGATTGAGGAGTATCAGACAGAATGTGGTGCTTCTTGCGTGATACCAGGGCTGGCGGCAAAAGGCACGTATACTTTTAGTGAAGTGCAAAAATGGCTGGAGTCAATGGGGTTGGACGATGCGAGTACTTCTAGCTGAAGACGAGAAGAGAATGGCTGCGGCTATTGTGGCCCTATAAAGCGGATGGCGTGCCCTCCCTCTATGCAGAGCGAGGCTGCGCGCCATCAGCAATCTTTAATATATCACATTTTGTTTTGGATAAAAGTGCTCTACACAGACGTCTTTCTCGACAAGACGTCTTTTTTATTTATGCAGGTAAAAGGGTATGTTACAAAATATGCGAAAATCGCATATTTATAGGTTGACGTGCAGTTTTATAAATATTCTAAAATCGCATATTTTAGGCTTTATCTGGGGCTATTCAGTTTCCGTATCATCATGTGCGAGCAGGGAGTTGAACAGCTCGTCGATATCGGAGTGTCGCTGAGCGGTTTCTTCCTTAGCTAACATCCACGTGCCATCTTGGTAGTAAAGAACGTCACCCTGGCAAGCATCGCTCGGTAGCTCGTTGATAGAAACGGTCAGCATATTGCCTGGCTGGTCATCTAGTTCAAGCACGGCAAGATTGTTGTCTTCAAATCGATCAATGATTGCTTTCATTACTTGGACCTCGATGTCGACGACGTGCCAGATTTATCTTTTGAGGTTGGAGCTACGACTGTGCCGGGTTTCTCGCCAGAGATATCAATGTTTGTACCATCGCAGGTAATAGTAATGGTTCCATTGGCGCCCGTGCCCCAGACCTCAACGGAATGCTTGTGGAGGGCGTTCAGGACCGACTGCATGGGGTGGCCATAGGAGTTGTCCAGGGCGTACGAGAGGACGGCGTAGGTGGGCGAGAGCTTGCGGACCAGCTGCTCGGTAGTTCCTGTTCGGGAGCCGTGATGCGAAACTTTGAGTACGTCAATGTGACCTGGATTGGAGTTCAGGATGGCATTTGTGGGTGCGTCTCCCGTGAAGAGGAACGTTTTGGTGCCCACGGTCAGCTTGATGATAATCGAGTAATCGTTGGTGTCGGGGAAATTTGCGTCTTTGGTAGGCCAAAGGATTTCTAACTTGTAAGCATCGGTTTGATCGATGATGGTTCCTGCTTCGGCAAGAGTTATCTGCAGGTTATTGTTCTGGATGGCGGTTAGAAACTTCCTGTACGTTGCGGTGTTGTTTGTCTTATTTGGTGCGTAAATGGTTCCGATTTGGGTACTGGAAATGACGTCCGCCATACCGCCGATGTGATCTTCGTCGGGATGGGTGGCCACCAGGTAATCAATCTTGTCTCGACCAAGTTCTTGGAGGACCTGGGCAATTTTTGGAGCAGATCCTGTGGGGCCTGCGTCGATGAGTATGGTTTTCTCGGGGAGTGCGATGAGAATGGCTTCTCCTTGGCCCACGTCAATGAACTTGATGGTTACGTTTGTGCTGGCCTGTGCGGTGACTGACGGAGCACCGGAGTCTGATTGTGATGACGCGCCAGGCGCTTGAACTGTGGTTTGTTGGCCCGAGGACCCCGCGGTAGATAGGGTGGTTGGAAGCGGTTGCGTGAGCGCTGCGCTAAAGTAGAGCGCTACCGTCAGCGTGGCGAGCGCGATTCCAGCTTTCTGCTTTCCGGCGTATCGTTTATGTGGTTTGATTTTGCCTTTTATGAGCTTTTTGGGAGCACTGGCATCCTCGTAGATGAGGTTCAGAGCGCTCTCGATAACCGGAAGCGAAAAAATTGCTGGAAGAAGGTAAGAAAGCATCGACGGCGAGGCAAAGGTTTGCGTCAGGGTAAATGCGCCAACAATCAGCGCTGCGTTTATAGCAAGCCTGGTAAGCCCCGATTTCCAGCCTTTAAGATAAAACTGTGGAATACCAAAAATGCCAAATACCAGGGAAAGAATGAGCGCAAATAAGTAGTCAGACTGCTTGCCGGAGGCTGTACCGGGTGATTCAGTTTTGCTGTCAAATTGCTTTGGGTTGGGCATAAAACCTCTCTGGACACGTGCGTTCTGAAGAATCTTACCCTATTTGACCAGCCAATCCAGGGCTTTCTGCATTCTTCCTTCAACGTTTTGGAAGTGATTTCCGCGGTTGAGCTCAAACATTGAGGTGATTCCCGCACTCTCTAGCTTGCTGGCGAGAAGTTCTGCGTTTTCTCGCACGTGCATTATTTGTGGATTGGGGGTTCGTGCTTCTCGGTCACCCAGAGAAAGATAGGCGTGTGTGAGGCCGACCACCCCTCCTCTGAGCTGCTGATTTACGTAGTCCAAAAGCCCTGGGAACCAGAACGATCCCGAGACAGCTCCGATGCGCTGAAAGGTTGCTGCGGAGGCGTCGACGCGCGACGCGTCGGGCTGCGAAACGCTAGCCCAGAGGCTGAATAGGCCTGCAAGCGAGTATCCCACAAGTACCCTATACGCTGGTGGCTCGGTGAGCTCCGATTCCGCCCAGGGGATGACCTGGTTGATAAGGGTGTCAAGTGTCTTCTGTGCGCCGTCGCCAAAGTTGGGTCCCTTGGCAAAAACGCGCGGAGCACACCAGGGCGAGAAGTTCTCTTCCCACAGGTCAACGCCAACGTTCACTAGGCTGACGCCCTCAGGTACCTGAACGGGGGAGTTGTCGGCCACGTCACCTAGGAGGTAAACAACAGGAGCTCCTGCTACAGAGGACATCTGCGCGTGGATAGAAAGTCCGGAGATGATCGTTTTTCTCGCCATGGGGTTGACGGGGTGCGCGGTTGCGTCGATGAGCTGGCGTGAGGCTGCTTCGATGATGTGTTGTGTGTCTGGTGCAGCGCTCATGCTACTCGCCCAGAGCCATCTGCAGGTAGTAGACATTTTCACGCAGGCGAGAGGCAACTTCGCGGTCGATAACGCCCTCGAACTGCAGGCGCGTGATCTGGTCCAACTCAATGCGGAGCGCGTTTTCTGCCACGTCATCGGCGTATTCGCGGGCATTGGCAATCTGCTGCCTAAAGTGAGGCGACATCTTGTGTGAGCTCAGGTTGTAAGGCAGCAGGTAGGAGACTTGGGTGGTGCTGGAGTCATGCTCATCATTGATATTGATGCGGCCCCAGATGGACTCAATTGCTGACTCGTGGTCAATCATCAGATTAGATGCGATGACCGCCAGCTCCTCATCGTCACCATTAGCAATGCGTTCTAGGTCATCAAGCTCTGCGTATTCCATCTCAAGTGCGTATAAACACGCCTGGTAGTAGGACTGGTCTGCGTCCTCAAGGTGCCTGATTTCGCCGTCGATGATGCGTTGCGCTGCCAGCTTAAGCTCGTGAAGGGCAACGGCAATTCGCGAGCGGTGGTTTGTTGTTGCAGCAATGTTTGCGATGGGTCCGTAATAGCCTACTGACCTGCGGATTGAAGTAATGTCATCGACAATTTGATCCCACGGAATGGGGTTGTGCGTTTTAATATGGCGCTCGCGTAGCTCCTCGAGGCATTTCTGCTGGACTTCTGTCTCGTGAAGGACCAGCTTTTTGACAAGTTCGCCCGAGCCAGGGACAGTGATACGAGAGGCAAACAAGCGGTTGGTATAGCGCGTGATAGCCAAACGAAGCGCAGGTAGATACTTTGCTTTGGCGTTTTCTGACTGCAACATGCTCCTGAGCTCGCCAAGAGTTGCCTCAAGAACGGCAATCTCTCCCTTGTGGAGACGTTCGGGCAGGTCAGAGTCTGCTTCAGGGGACTTTGATAGCACGGGCAACAGGTTGTCCGCCAAAAGCAATGTGGCGAGAATAACGCCGGCGGCGATGGTAATCAGCAAATCCCTCTGCGGAAACGCTGCTCCGGACTGGGTTGTGAGCGGCAAGGTGAGGATAATCGACAACGTTACCGCACCTTTTGCACCTGCAACAGTGGTAACCAGCACGTTCTTGATGACCTCGGCCGACGTGATTGAGATGGGTTTTATGGCGCACGTGGGTTTGGGCTGCTCAGCGATCTGCTCCGAGGTTTGCTCCGAGCCCAGTTCAGCGAGCGGCTGGTCGGGTTTCTCGCCGTTCGTGTCTTCGGAGTCGTTGGCGTCGTCTTTTCCGGTGCAAAGATGGCCGCCCTTGTGGAGCTTGTAAGTTTCCAGTGCGTAGAGCCACGCAAAGCGGACACCGTGCATGAACAGGGTAATTACGATAACGATGCCCAAAATCTGCAGGATATTGAGGCCGCCGTTGGTGCCAGGAAGCACGGCAAGGGGGAGCTGCATTCCTAGGAAGACAAAGATGGTACCGTTGATGAGGAAGCTAATGACTTTCCATGTAGAATCCGAGACTAATTTTTGCCTTGCAAGCAGCGTTTTATTGCTCTGCCCACGAGGGAGCGCAATCACCAAACCTGCCGCTACAACAGCGAGTACGCCAGAAACGTGGAAGGTTTCGGCAAGAAGATAGACAAGAAACGGCGTCAGTACTTCGTAGAGGACGTTTGCTACGGTGTCCTCGTAACCCAACCTACCAAGCATTGCGTTGATGGCAGAGAAGGCGAAGCCGGTGACAATTCCCATTGCCACGCCGCCTACAAAGAGCACCGTGAAGGATCCTGCTGCATCTATCAGGGAAAACGTTCCCGTAACGGCTGCTGCAACGGAGAACTGAAATGCGACAACACCGGATGCGTCGTTGATTAGAGACTCTCCGGAGAGAAGCGTCTGCTGGCGATGGGTCAGGTGGATATTGGACTTGAGTGCGGTAACCGTGGCTGCATCAGTTGGTCCCAGCGCCGAGGCCAGCGCAAACGCCGCAGCTAGAGGAATTGAGGGGACCATGAGGTGGAGGGCGTAGCCGACCGAAAGAACGCTGACAACCACCAGCGCAATTGCCAGAGACAAAATGCTGTTCAGGTTAAGGATAAGTGCACGAATGTTGGTTTCTCTTGTCTCGTTGAAGAGGAGTGGAGCAATGAAGAGCAGCATAAAGAGCTCGGACTCTAGGTGAATCTCTTGGACGCTGGGCAGCACGAGCGCAACAAGCAGGCCGATAACAACCTGGATAACGGGGATGGAGACGTTGACAAACTTGTCGATAACCGAGGAAGCTGCGACGCAGGTCAAAACAATGAGCACGAATTCGAATGTCTCCAACAGGCTTCCTTTCTGGTCTCGATGTCGACGACGTGCCGAGCTCGCGGTGCGTGTCGGGTCCGCGGGGAGTGTTGGGTCCGCGGCGAACGTCGGGTCCACGAGGGTTCCGATCACACGGGGCTTCTCGCCAGATAACGCTGCATTCGAGTATATACGGTTTTGCGGCTCTAGCTTGACTTGGCGCAGATAACACATGGTTTCTGCGGTGATGCGTGAGCTCTATCAGTGAGGCTTGGAATTGCGAGCCTGAAAAGTGCATGAAGTCTGAGTACATTTACTCAGACATGACGAGAAAAACCGGCAAATAGCTCAGACTTGGTGAACTTTTCCGGCAAATTACTCAGACATGGCGAGAAAATCAGGCTCCATGAAAGGGTGAACTCGGACGCGCTTTAAACTCTGCCTGAAAAGCGAGCCTGAAAAGTGCAAAGATTCTGTATTTTGGATACAGATTCTTTGATGAAATCAGGCAAATCCACAGATTCTTTGATATTTTCAGGCAAATTTTACAGATTCTTTTAAGAAATCAGGCGCGCAACGAGCATATAGCGAGAAGCCCAATCTCCCCGCAACATCTTCGCACAAAAATACCCACCAGCAAGCCGATGACCTGCTGGTGGGTACATTTTTAACGCACTAGAAGTTTGAGCTGCGGCTTTTGCGCACTTACGCGCCTTTGCGCGACCGTGTCGTCGCAACTCAGAGCACCTGCAACTTAGTAGTTGAGGGACTGCTCCTCGAAGTATGCCTGTGGGTGACCGCAAACTGGGCAGACCTTTGGTGCAGATGCGCCGACGTGCAGGTGACCGCACTTGAGGCACTTCCAAACCTTGACACCCTCGCGCTCAAAGACCTCGCCGGACTCAACGCGCTCAAGAAGCTTCTGGTAACGCTCGTCATGAGCCTTCTCGATGTTGCCGACAAGACGGAACTTAGCAGCGATCTCTGCGAAGCCCTCCTCCTCAGCTACCTTAGCGAAGTCAGCGTACATAGTGGTCCACTCGTAGTTCTCGCCAGCTGCTGCGTCCTTGAGGTTCTCTGCAGTCTCTGGAATCTTGCCGCCGTGGAGGTACTTGAACCAAAGTTTAGCGTGAACGCGCTCGTTGCCAGAAGTCTCGGTGAAGATGTCAGAAATCTGCTGGTAACCCTCTTTTGCAGCCTGGGAAGCATAGTAGCTGTACTTGTTGGTAGCCTGGGACTCACCAGCAAAAGCTGCCTCGAGGTTCTTCTTTGTCTGAGAATTCTCAAAATCTACTGCCATTTTTTCTCCTCTCCCGCGTTAACGAGTGGCACGTCAACGCACGTCAAAGCGCCTGGGTAGCGCCATGTTAAGCGCCTGGGTAGCGCTGTGTTACCTTTGGCAAACAAATGCAAATGATAATCATTAGCACTTATGCTCATATACTGACCCCTTCGTCAGCACTATGAATTATAACCATTTAAGACAACCAGTATTCATCATTTTTCTGACAAAAGCCTTCCTTCGCAAGTTCTTCAAGTAAGCCAAGGGTAACCTGCTCATCAAGGGTTTCTCGCCCCGCGTTAACCTCAATCTGACAAAGCTCCTGGTGAAGCGTCTCAAACTCCGCTCCGCCCTCGTCTTTGTGAGCGAGAAGAACGCGCAAGAGCTCGGCTCGCTTCTGTCGATGAGATCCCTCAAAGCGCGACTGCTTGACGTGGCTTTTGGACCTTCGCGAAGGGTTGGGAATGGTTTTCTTCAGGTACGCACCATAGTCGAGAAGGGCGTAGTACCAGCTACGTGGTGTGAGCTCCGTCTCGTCGGCATTCGCGGCGGTGTCCACTGCAGTGTCCGCAGCGTTCGTAACGCTTGCAGGACACGTAAGCTCTACCAGCGGAACAAGCTCGGAATCTGGCACGCCTTCTGCCTGGGGATACAGCTCGTGAAGAAAGACCGTGCGCACATTGGTCTCCAGGTAAACACCGTGCAGGTTAAACGCAAACGCACGAATACCCGCTGCAGTAGCAGGACCAATGCCTGGGAGCTTTACCAGCTCCTTTGGATCTTGTGGAAAGACTCCGCCGGCCTCAGAAATTGCCTGAGCAGCTCGGTGCACGGACAAAGCTCGACGGTTGTAGCCAAGACCCTGCCACTCCTCAAGCACGTCAGAAGGGGCTGCGGCAGCCAACGCGTCAACCGTTGGGAATCGCTCCAGCCACCTCTGCCAGCGACCATCCACGCGGCTGACCTGCGTCTGCTGAAGCATGACCTCAGAAATCCAAATGGCATACGGGTCGTACGTACGACGCCAAGGCAAGTCGCGATATAGCTCGCGGCCTTTCTTTGCCACAAACTCGACAAATGCACGCAGCTCAGGCGTGAGCTCTGCTCCGCCGGATGCACCAGCGTGCTCGTCGGCCAAAACTTCCAGGCCTTCGTTCATCTTTGTATGTGAGATTTTCTTATCGACCAATATTGAACTCGTACGGTTTTTTCTCGGCAGAAATAACCTCGCCATCAAGCAGGTTATCAAACGTACCAGCGGTAACCTCAGCCTCAATAGCGGCAGCAGCATTCTGGATAATCTGCTCGTTACGCTGAGCGTTCTCGTTCTTTACCAGTTGGAACTCGCCCACCATCTCTGGCATAAGACCCTCTACAACAACTTGATGCAGCGTCACGGACGCAAAGAAATTACGCAAGGTTTTCTCGGCACTGCACCAAAGGGGTCCAAAATAGCACGAATTATAACGAGGGCATGGCTCATTATTAGGACCTGCCCACTCGCAGTTAGAAATAAAAACAGGTCCTTGAACTGCCTCAACAATGTCAAGAACACTCACTTCATTAGGATCAATAGCCAGCATCATGCCGCCGTGAGCGCCGCGCGTGCTGACAATTACTCCGGCAAGGACCAGGTCGTGCTGGATTGAGCGAGCAAAGGAGTATGGAATATCGTTTTCTTCTGCGGCGTCGCGAACAGAAAGAAGCTTCTTTGGGCTTCTCACCAGCGAAGAAAGCATGCGGATTGCATAGTCAGTTTTGCGTGAAATTTCCATTGGTTCTCCAAGTACCCCTCTTGCGTCCGCTTGAGGGACTGCTTTTCTCACTTATCTGGTTTGTGACCAGGCTAATCGTTGTTGCAAGTTCAGTTACTATCAGTTCAGTCGTTGCTAGTTCAGTTGTTGCTAGTTCAGTCGTTGCTTCTTGCTCTATCGTTGCTACCAGTTCAAAATTTTCCAGCCGCGCTTGTTTGCAAGTCTGGCAAGCGTTGGACCAGGGCAAACGGCACACGGCGTTTGTGCTGCCGATAAAAGCGTTGCGTCCGAGTAGTGATCGCCGTACGCGTACGCAATCTCCCAGTTGCCCTCGCCAAAGCGCTGGTTGCACCACTCGGTTGCCGAGACCAACTTCTGAGCGCCCTCAATCACGGGTCCGTCAACCTTGCTGGTGTAGCGCCCGTCGGCTCCCACCTGCATCTTTGTGGCGAGAAACGCGTCCACTCCCAGCTTCTGAGCGGCCAATTCCGCGATAGGTTCAAACGTTGCTGAAACCAACAGCACGCAGCAACCTTCTGCCTGCCGACGACGCACCTCTTCCAGCGCCTGAGGGCGATACATCCCCTCAATTACCTCGCGATGAAAATCGTGCATGACGGCATTTGCAAACTCAACGCTATACTGCGTAAGTGCGCCAACAACCAGCTCACGCGCCTCTTCCTGCCTTTGAGGAAGATGCAGCTTGTAGCGAGCTCCCCACCACACAAGCTTGAGCGTGCGTGCAATTGAGGACAGATGACGGCGGAGCAAATACGCAGAGAACAAGAGTCCTGACTGTCCAGAAATGACGGTTCCGTCAAAATCAAAAACAGCAATTTTCTTGATCAAATCTGAAGTGGGCTCTGTGAGAGAAGATTCTGCGGATATAGAACTTACACTATCGCGTTGCGACAGCGCATCCAAAGTATTCTGATTCCGCACAATCCACCTCACTTTACCTCTGCTTTTAAATGTTTCTTCAGCAGAAGCACTTAGATACATTCTGATGTAAAGATATCACACAATGCATTATTTTCTGACTTGGTTTCAATAAATTAAAGATGTAATTTAAATCTTTTATGCTGGACTTTTTTGGTAATGAAAAAGCCCTCCGAAGAGGGCTTGAACATGCAATGGCGGGATATGCGGGGCTCGAACCCGCGACCTCCGACGTGACAGGCCGGCGCTCTAACCAGCTGAGCTAATACCCCGGACGCCTTGTTGCGAATTGAAATAATACAGGGAACTTTTATTCTTGTCTAGCGTTATTTCCAACGAATTTGAAAATTTTCTTGAAAATAACCACTTGGCGAGAATATCCGCAGCTCAGAAACGTGAACGCCCACTGGAAATCCACAATTTCTTTGCGTTGCTTTTACTGAAGAGCAACGCTGGTGGTGTTTCCTGTGGAATCGGTTACCTTAAGTGTAGTTCCATCAAGTGTAGCTGCGGTGATGGTTCCGTTTCCGCCAACAGCCTTGCCGTCCTTATCGGCAATAAGTGTTGGAAGTGATCCGTCTACCAGAGCACATGCCACAACATCCCAGCCAGACTCGCGATTCTCTGGAACCAAAATGGTGTCGTTAAAAAGAATCAAGCTGGTAGGAGTTCCCTCAACCTCAAATAGAACACTCTTAGTTCCCGAGTCACTCGTACGAACAACAGCAGTTTTGCCATCGCTTTGCTTCTCCAGAGAGTACTTCATGCCGTGGAAGGTAACTGAGCCGTCAACTGCCTGCTCATCCTGCTGTTTCTCGTCAGCGTAGGCGGACTGGGTCTGCTTTGGCTGCTGGCTTGCAGATTCACTCTTAGTGCTTGTAGCGCAGCGAACAATAAAGAACAGAGCAGTAAGCGCAACAATAGCTGCGATCACCAAGATGATGACCGATTTTCTATTTGGAGGTTCTGGCGTGTTATCGGCCTGTCGTGGGCTCTGAGGAATTTGAGCTCCCTGACCAGCACGAAGCGTTGAAATATTCTTTAAGTCAACCGATGAAGCCTCGGTGGTCTTCTCGCCAGATGAACTTGTTCTCATGTGGTTTGCCATGCTTAAACCTCCCGACGTGCCTCAATTGCACGTCCCAATGTTACCTCATCTGCGTACTCAAGGTCTCCGCCTACGGGAAGTCCGCTTGCTAGCCGGGTAACCGTTATTCCAAGCGGATTGATAGTTCTGGAGAGGTACGTTGCAGTTGTTTCTCCCTCAACGTCCGGATTAGTTGCCAGAACTACCTCAGTAACGGTGCCATCGGCCAAGCGGGACAGCAGCTCGCGCACATGGAGCTGCTCGGGACCAATCTTGTCCATAGGCGAGATTACGCCGCCCAGAACGTGGTAGAGGCCGTGAAACGCACCGGTACGCTCGATTGCCGAGACATCCTTAGGCTCGGAGACCACGCAGATTTTACTGCGATCCCTGGAAGAGTCCAGGCAGATGTCGCATTCGTCACGCGTCGCATAGTTGAAGCAGATAGGGCAAAAATGCACCTGCTGCTTAAGCTCCAAGATAGCCTGCGCCAAACGGCGAGCCTCCTCAGAATCAACCTCTAGAAGATGGTAGGCAATGCGTTGAGCAGACTTTGGACCAATGCCTGGTAGTCGGCCTAACTCGTCAAGCAAACGCTGCAGCGCACGGCCATCATTTGTGGTATCAAACGCCATGGATTAGAACAGTCCTGGAATATTCAGTCCACCAGTTACTGCGCTCATCTGGGCAGATGCCTGAGACTCTGCAGACTCAAGAGCATCGTTTACAGCTGCCAGAATCATGTCCTGGAGCATCTCAATATCCTCAGGATCAATTGCCTCAGGATCAATGGTAATGTTGGTCAAGCGCAGGTCGCCAGATGCGGTTACCTTAACAGCACCGCCGCCAGCACTTGCAGTTGCCTGCATAAGAGAAGCCTTCTGCTGAGCCTCCAGCAGCTGCTCCTGCATTTTACGAGCCTGAGCCATCATCTGATTGCGGTTCATGCCGCCCATGTTAAATCCACCACGTGCCATATGTTCTCCTATCGTCGTATCTATTTTAGACAAGTTGCGCTTTTTGCGCTGGCGCATGAAAGACCATGCACCAAAGCGTCATATCGCGAGAATATCGCGAGAAGTTCTAGTTATTTGCAGGGTCTACGGGAGTTTCGGCATCCAGCTTCTTCTCTACCGACAAAGAAACCGCTGGTCCAAATACCTTTTCAAGCATGTCTGCCACGCTGTTGAGCTCTGGTGGAAGCGCTGAACGAGCAGCAATATCCTCTGGTGAAGCTGGTACTGGAGCAGGCTTTGGAGCCGGAACTGGTTCGGGCTCAGGCGCTGCAGGTGCAGGCGCTGGTGCGGGCGCAACTGGAGCTGCTGGTGCAGGCGCAACTGGAGCCGCTGGTGTAGGCGCAGCCGTAGGCGCAACTGAAGCTGGAGCGGGTGCAACTGGAGCCGCTGGTGTAGGCACAGCCGTAGGTGCAACTGGAGCTGGAGCAGCGTCTTCAACGGAGTTGTCCAAAACTGCAGCTACATCGTCATCGCTGTAAGGTACCTGATCGTAGTCGAGAGCCCCAGTAGGCGCACCGCCAGACGCAGGCTCATCCCAAGGCATCGGATATGACGCCTCTGGCGCTGGTGCAACGGGAGCTGCAGGTGCTGGAGCAGGCGCAGGTGCCTGAGTGGGAACAGAGACAGGAGCGGGCTGCGCAACTGGCTCAGTAGCTGATGCGACGGGCGCAGCAGGAGCCATTGGAATTGCAGGCGCAGGTGCAGGAGCCGGAGCCGGAGCTGTCTGAGTTGCACGTTTTTCTCGCGAGATTGCCGTTACAGCAAGACTCGACTCAACATATTTGATGCGGCGCGGACCCATGACCTGGGCAACGCACTCTTTTACAAACTCGGAAACTGCCGGCGCGCTGAGCATCCTCATAGCAAACGAGGAGCCCTTGGGAAGCGTAACTACCAGCTCAGAGCCATCATCGGACTCAAGCGTTGAGCTGACCAGCAGTGCTGCATGAGCGGCGTTCTTAGACGCGCAAACCTTGCCGACTTCTTTCCACTGTCTGACGAGAAGTGCGTCTGCCTGGTCAACTTCCTTTGGAGCAGGCGCAGGCGCAGGTTGTGGCGCAGGCGCAGGTTGCGGAGCTGGCGCGGCTGCGGGTGCTGGTGCAGGCTGCGGTGTTGGAGCTGGCGCAGATGCAGGCACAGCGACTGGTGCAGGTGCCGGAGCTGGAGCTGGCGCTGGGGTTGCAACTAGAGCGGGGGTCGCCTGTGGTGTGGGTGCCGGGGCTGGAACTGGTGCAGAAGCCGCTACAGGTACTGGAGCAGGTACGGCAACAGGAGCTGGCTGCGGTGCCAGAGCAGGCGTGGGAGCTGTAGGTTTCTCGACAACTGGAGCTGCAACAATGCCATTTGCCAGCTGCTGCTCAAGAACTGCCACCCTGTCAGCCAGTGCTTCCAATGAAAGCTCCGTGTTAGGACGCGCCAGCTTGGTGAACGCAACCTCCAGGACAAGTCGCTGATTCACGGCGGTACGCATCTGATTTGCGGCGTCGCCCAGAACGGTCAGAACCCTGGAGAGCCTATCAACCGAACCAAATGCTTGAGCCTCTTTGGTAAGCTGCTCAGTTGATGCGGTAGAATTTGCCAGCGCTGGAGAATCAACTCCTACAGCTGCGGCAATGTAGAGATCCCTTACGTGAACGGCAAGCTCGCGCGTGAACTGCAGCAGATCTTTGCCGCCTTCAAACAGCGTATTTACCGTGGTAAAGAGTGAAGAAATATCTCGCTGAGCCAGAGCCATCGCAGCATTGTTAATAAGAGAGCCGGAAGACTGGCCCAAAACGTCGCGAACTGTCTGCTCAGAAATGACGCCGCCGCCATAAACGGAAAGCTGCTCCAGAGAAGAGAGAGCATCGCGCATACCACCGCGCGCATGACGGACAATAAGATCAATAGCTGCGTCTTCGTAGGTAAAGCCCTCGTTTTTGCAGACGTTGACCAGGTGTTCTGCCATCTCGTCAGCGGCAATGGAGCGGAAGTCAAAGCGCTGCACGCGAGACAGAATAGTTGCAAGAATTTTCTGAGGATCGGTGGTACACATGATAAACGTCACGTGTGAAGGAGGCTCCTCCAGCGTCTTAAGCAGGGCATTAAACGCCGCCGAGGTAAGCATGTGCACCTCGTCGATGATGTAGACCTTGCCCTTGCCGCGCACGGGAGCGTAGCTAGCGCGAGAAATAATCTCTTCTCGCACGTTATCAACGCCGGTGTTAGAAGCGGCATCAATCTCAAAGACGTCTGGATGCTGACCAGCAGCAATCAGCTGGCAGTCCTCGCAAGTGCCATCAGGCAGATTACCAGGAGCCTCGTGGCAGAGGATAGCTTTTGCCAGCAAACGAGCCATAGTGGTCTTGCCTGTGCCGCGAGGTCCGCAGAACAGGTATGCGTGGCTGAGCTTTTGCTCCAAGACCGCTCGCTCAAGGGTGCCGACCACATGCTTCTGGCCAACTACCTGCTCAAACGTTTGCGGGCGATACTTTGTATACAGTGATTCCATTCGTCCTCCGACGGCAGATTTTTCACTTTCAAGTATACCCTCTGAGTTGAGAGGGTTTCTCGCCAAACAAAAACGGGGCAGCCGAAGCCACCCCGATTCTGTACTCTGCGGTCTTTGCGCGAGCAAATACCTGCTACTCTGCAGCCTCTTCGGTTGCAGGTGCCTCGGCCTCAGCCTCAGCCTCTGGCTCTGCAGCTGGTGCGTTCTTTGCGAACTCAGCAGCACGCTTTGCCTTCTCAGCAGCCTTAGCCTCAGCAGCAGCCTTACGAGCAGCCTCCTGCTCAGCAGCCTTAGCAGCCTTTGCCTCCTTGGCAGCCTTAGCAGCCTCGAGAGCAGCGTTTGCTGCGCCACCGAACTTGTCGGCGAAGCGCTGTACACGTCCACCAGTGTCGACAAGCTTCTGCTGACCCGTATAGAATGGGTGGCACTTGTCGCAGAGGTCAAGACGCATCTCTGGAACAGTTGCGTGTGTGGTCCAGGTGTTTCCGCAGGTGCAGCGAACGGTGCACTCTACGTACTCTGGATGAATACCTTGCTTCATGCAGGACTCCTTACATCGGCTCTGGTTTCCGACCAGAGCAGGGGTGTCTTTATGAGCACGTGCTCAATCAAGACAATAAGCTGAAAAAGTATAGCAGAACAACCCTTCTGTTGCTAGAAGTACTTGGCGAGAAATTCACATTTTGTTCAGCCATTCCTTGTGCGCAAGTGTCCGCCAATAGTCTAAAATCCAATGCGTCACACAAAGCTGACTTGCAGTACCTCGGAGGCATAATGTTTTTATCGATTGATGTGGGTAACACGCAAACTGCCATTGGTTTATTTGATAGCGAAGGCACTATGGTGCGTGGCTGGAGAATGCCTACCGATCAAAGCGACACCTCCGATATTTTGCACGGTCGTCTCTTCACGTTCTTCCAGAAAGATGGACTGAGCCTAGACGACGTTGAGGCAGGCGGACTCTCGTGCGTAGTTCCTGTTATCACACGTGCTTGGCAGCGCTGCTTTGAGCTGCTGCTTAACAAGCCTCTGACCCGCATTAACGCGCTTTCCACGGATAAGATTCGCTTCAATATCCCCCACCCCGAGCTTGTTGGTGCCGACCGCGTAGCAAATTCCGTTGCCGCAACTGAGCGCTATGGCTATCCGGTTATTGTGGTTGATTTTGGCACCGCAACCAATTTGGACGTTGTCGATAAGGACGGCGTATTCCGCGGAGGCGCTATTTCACCAGGTATTATGATCTCTGCAAACGCTCTGTTTGCGCGCGCAGCTAAGCTCTCTAGCATTCCTATCAAGGCTCCCGAGACCGTTTTGGGCAACACTACAGAAAGCGCTGTTCAGGCAGGTATTGTAGTGGGCGCAGCAGCTCAGGCAGAGGGATTGGTTGCTAGAACACTCAAAGAGCCTGGTATTGAGGGCGCAACCGTTATTGCAACGGGTGGCCTGGCTAACACCGTTAGCGAAGCAACAGATGTCTTTGATGTGGTTGATCCACAGCTCACCATGCGTGGAATTTATCTGATCTGGAAGCAGTCCACTCAAGCCGCAGAGTAACTGACTCCGCAGCTGCATTGCAGCAGTTAGATTGACAGCTAGAGCAGCGGTTAAACCGCTGGCACAACAGAAGCTTCTTCCTCGCTCACAAGGATTTCTTTACCGTCCTGGTCAACAAGGATGGCATGACCCCACACGTCAATGCCGCCAAATCGAGCGGTCAGCGCAACGTTGCCGCTGGGGTATACCTTATTGACCTGCTGTCCAAGCAGAGGAACCATATCAAAGTAGTCGCTCAGAATGAGTGCGATTGGCCCCGCAAAGCTCCTTGCACGCTTAACCTGCTGCTCCCACACGCTTACACTCTGAACCACCAGCTCAGAGACCTTTTTGGCGAGAAGTTCTGTATTGTCCGCAACGTCAAATGCTGAGCAAAGCACCTTAGGGTCTGCTGCGATGCTCACCACAGCAAACATTCCCTCTTGATAGCCAGCAGTAGCCTTAATTGAGGCAATTACCTGGTCTTTATAGCAGATATCGTAAGGCCAGCGGATACCAAAGCCCTCATCTTTTGCACGCAAGAACTGACAAAGTCCCAGCGCTACAACGTATGGAATCGCTGGTACATACGGCATCGAGACACCAAGACGCACAACAGTTGCAACCTCAAAGGGTTTCTCGCCAGATGATGGGAGCGCTGATGCCGGCGCGCAAGCCGATTCGGAGCAGTCGTCTTGGCCAGATGCAGCACATTCCTGCACGTCAGAGATGCGGAATACAAACTCACCCGTTTGCGCACCGCCGCGCGCTAGCTCTAAAGCTTCCTGTGCTACTCCCACGTAATGACTCCCAAGTCCTCGGTTACGTGACCAACACGCTGGTCAGGAGGGGCAATCTCTACGCCGCCGTGCGAGAAGAAGCGCACCGGATCATGCATCAGGTCCTCCATAGGCACAAGCACGTAATCGCGCTCGCCCATGCGTGGATGAGGCAGAGTGAGGTGTTTACCTGCGTGTTGTTCGCCCTCAACCCACAGAAGGTCACAGTCAATAGTGCGAGGTCCATGGCCCTCCTCGCCTTTCTTGCGTGTGCGATTGAGAGCATTCTCAACCTCAAGCAGCTTATCCATTAGCACCAGAGGATGGAGCTCAGTTCTAATCTCGGCAACGGCATTTACCACGGGCGTAGCAATGCCATATGCAGGCTCGGTCTCGTAGGCGTGGCTGAGAGAAACAACGCAGGTCAGCGGAATCTCATCGATGAGCTGCGTTGCGCGTGCCAGATAACCCACGCGGTCGCCTACGTTGGAGCCAAGCGCCACAAAGCCCTGACGAGGATCGCGTTCGGTCATGGCCCAGTAAGCGTTGATAGCCTGAGCGGTTCCCGCAACATCGTGAACGCGCAGGATACGGGCACCGTTGGTGATTGCGGCAATGCAAATTGCGTGCGTAGCTGCGTCGCGCTGCGTAGCCTCAGTTACGCCAGAAACAGCGCCGACAAAGCGCTTTCTGGACACGGCGCAGAGCAGCGGATATCCCATAGAAACCATCGAGCGAGTAGCACGCTGAATAACAACGTCCTCGTCGGCAAACTTGTCAAAGCCTGGACCTGGGTCAATGCAGATGCGGTCCTTGGAAACGCCAGCGCGCATCAGACCGCGAGCCTGGTCGCCCAAAAAGCCCATAATCTGGCGCATGATAGGTGCCTCTTCAGGCAAAGTAAAACGGCGCTGAGAGCTCAACGTGCGTGTCTCGGCTCCTGTAGCTGCGGCTCGAGCAGCTGCGCTACCAGTAGGGCGAGAAGGGCGCATGTCGTCCAGCTGCACCTGCTTGCGCTCAACACGAGCTCCAAGGCCGTCCTTATTCCAATGCATCACAATGCAGCCGCAGTCAGACTCCGCAGCTACAGCAACCATTTCTGGATCGGTGAAGCCGGAAACGTCGTTGATGATTGATGCTCCAAGGCGGACGCACATCTTTGCTACCTCGGCATGGCGCGTGTCAATGGAAACAATTGCGCCGGCAGCTACCAGCGCGCGTACCACGGGTACTACACGCTCAGCCTCTTCTGTAGGTAGAACAGGCGTATGACCTGGGCGAGTAGACTCTCCCCCAACGTCAATGATGTCAGCGCCCTCATCCAACATCTGCAATCCACGAGCAATTGCAGCCTCTGGATCAAAGTTCTTTCCGCCATCAGAGAACGAGTCTGGAGTGACGTTGAGAACGCCCATAATCCTAGGACGCGCCAACGAGATAGTGTGAGTTCCACATTGCCAGGTGTTGTAGCTTTGACGAAGCATGAATCCTCCTTGCCAGCTATGAATGTTTCTATTGTAGCGGTATTGGTGGCTACTAGTCGTATACCATGGATTTATTGAAAGTTTATTGCCGCAAACGCACCGCTTGGCGCCGTAACTGGAGCGTGGAACGTGCGTCACTCGCAGCTACTGTGATACGAGTCCACTGCGACCTAAACCACTAGGTCGTAGTATGAAAGAGGAGTTATGAGCGATACTCGAGAGTACAAGCTGATTTCCTGGAACGTCAACGGTCTGCGCGCCGTGCTTAAGAAAGAGCCTTCGTTTACGGAAATTTTTGAAACCATAAACGCTGATGTATTTGCCCTTCAAGAGACTAAGCTGCAAGAAGGCCAGGTTGAGCTGGACCTCCCTGGCTACGTTCAGACCTGGAACTACGCAGATAGAAAGGGGTATTCGGGCACAGCGGTTTTCTCGCGAGAAACCCCTCTGCAGGTAATTCGCCAGATTGGATGCCCTGTTGCTGACGACGAGGGTCGCGTTTGTGCACTGGAGTTTGAGAAGTTCTGGTTTGTGTGCGTATACACGCCAAACTCAAAAGACCAGCTTGCGCGCTTGGACGAGCGTCTTGAGTGGGATCAGCACTATCGCGAGTTCTTGGCTGAGCTGTCTGAGCAAAAACCAGTAATTACCTGCGGCGATTTTAACGTTGCACACAACGAGATTGACCTCAAGAATCCTTCGTCTAACAGGCAAAACGCAGGTTTCTCTGATGAGGAGCGCGAGAGCTTTACCAAGCTGTTGGACGCAGGCTTTACCGATACATTTAGGTATCGTCATCCGGACATGACTGGCGCTTACAGCTGGTGGAGCTACCGCTTCAACGCTCGCAAGAACAACGCCGGCTGGCGCATCGACTACTTCCTGGTCTCTGATCGCA
>CALHQT010000025.1:0-2836 GCA_938038135.1 uncultured Atopobium sp. | reverse complement strand
CCACTCCATATAGGCTAGGCGATAGTACACCAGCGCAACATCTGATGCGGAGAAAAGGTGCTCGATAAGGTCTTTGAGCAGCTTTGCAGCTTCAAAGACTTTTGACTGGTCTTCCAATGTTCTTACCAATAGCAGCGTTGCATCAATTCCCAAAGGAGAGATTCTGTGGGCTTCTTGTGCATAGCGTTCTGCTTTTTCTGGCTGTTCAAGCAGGTTGTAGGCGCGAGCCATTCTTGCTAAAGACATAAAATAGGTGTCTGGAATAAGCACCAGTTTTCTTGGCTCATTGGGGAATGCAAGGTTATAAGCTACGCGCTCTGAGAGGGAATCAAAATATCTGTAGATAGAATCTGAATCGTCCAGGTACAGGCCCATATCAAGGGTTGGTGAAACCTGAGACTCAAGCTCTGTAAGCACCTTTTCTAGAGCGTCTGCATCTGGCTCTCCGTCCATGATGTTATTTATGGATTGAAGCGTTTTTTGCAAAGGTGAACCAAAGAGGAATTTCTCGGCCATAGACCTTCTGTCCGAGAAATCAATAGTGCCCTCAACCAGGCCATGGATGACTCTATCAAAGCCTTCAATGGCATAAATATCAGAAGTTGAAGCTTTTGCTTCCTCAAATTTACCAACTGCATCTGCAGTAGAGGCATCTTTTGGAATGTTGTTGAGAGTGGTGTTCCAAAGTCTGATGCGATGAGATGCCTCAGAGTAGCCAAGGTCACTCACCTTTTGAGCTCCACAAACAGCAGTAACTGCTGGCGAGCAGGGGCGATCAGAAAGGTCTGGCATTTCAAAGAAGCTACGAGGAGAAACCCACTCATCCGTTGGCTTCATAAAAGGCTCAACCTCGCTAAACCAACCTTCAGAGTCAAAAGAAACTCTGAGTGCTGGATCTTGTGGGAAGCTGTTGCCGTCAATTTGAGTGTTTGCTGCAGTAGGCAAGAGGCGTGCAAGGGCAGCCTCGTTTAAGTCCATAGATAGGACAATGCGCTCTTCTCCACGCAGACTGCCATTGATGCAGACGCGAGAGATTTTGCAGCTTTGAAGTGCCATACGAGCCACGCAAAGAGAAGTACGCAGTGCGTAAGCGCGTGCCGCTGCAATTTGCTCTGCCTTTTCTGCAGATAAGAAGCTAAAGCAGCGAGGACGAGCTACAAAGAACTCAAATACCAAAATATCAAGTTGTGGATTGTAGGAGAAGTTATACACCATCCTAAAAGGGAATGGCGTGTTTTCAACATAGTTGGCAAACCAGAGACGCTTCATCCAGTCTGAGCTGCCATCAGCGTTACCGCTAAAAGGAGCAACTTGCTCAGAAAGAGAAGCTGACTTGGGCATGAGACTTGCTACCTGCGAGAGGGTAGTACGAACAAGCTGAAGATCTGTCTCAGAAGCATGTGTATTCTTTAGGGCTTCAACATCTTGTGAAATGTTGAGGATTGCTTCTGTTGCAATAAAAGCATCGTACTCTTCTGGTGCGCACTCCATTGTGTTAGCGTTGAACCACCAGCGACCCGTTCTGTCCAGCTTATGAACATCGCCCTTGGGCAGATTGGTATTCTCGAGATTTTTAGAGCGCATCAGCATCTCTTGAAGACCAGCCTCTGCAATCTGATTGTTTGCAACAAGGTCTTTAAGAGCGGCAATGACATTATTTGAGCGCAGCAAAATCTTCTCTAGGGTAGAACCCTGAGGTTGCTTTGAAGCTTTATTTAGCGAGAAAAGATCTGAGACGCCCAAGGTATCTCCTTTATCTGATGTAACTTATTTGTTTAAATGCTAGTTTAACGCATATAGGTACTTTATTAATTACCCGTCACACTTTGAAACTATACTGCAATTTATAAATAGTATAGAACAAGTGTTTCAGTTTTGAGAAGTGGGGTATACTACTTTCACAAGAAAAGGAGAATCTCATGGATGCATCTCATACTGAAGATCAACATAAAGAATATATAGGTGCTGAACTGCGCCGATTTGGTCGTGAAGCAGGAGAAGAGAAGCTTCAGGTAGTATCTCCTTTTGAACCCGCAGGTGATCAGCCACAGGCAATAGAAAAGCTTGCCCAAGGAATTGAAGACGGGCTCAGGTACCAGACGCTCTTAGGTGTTACGGGTTCGGGTAAGACCTTCTCTATGGCTAAAACTATCGAGAAGCTCAACCGCCCCACGCTTATTATGGAGCCCAATAAAACACTGGCTGCACAGGTTGCTTCAGAGATGAAGGAGCTCTTTCCTAACAACGCTGTTGTGTACTTTGTCTCGTACTATGACTACTACCAGCCAGAGGCATATGTTCCGCAGTCTGATACGTACATAGAAAAAGATGCTTCCATCAACGAAGAGGTAGAGAAGCTCCGTCACCAGGCAACTTCATCGCTTCTATCTAGACGAGATGTCATTGTAGTTGCATCTGTATCGTGTATTTACGGTATTGGCAGCCCTCAAGATTATGCAGGTCTTGCACCTAATGTAGATAAATCCGTTCCTCTTGAGCGCGATGATTTTATTAAAGATCTTATTGATGTCCAGTACGATAGAAATGATTACGATCTACAGCGCGGTATGTTTAGGGTTCGTGGAGACGTTGTTGATGTGTTCCCGCCGTATGCAGAAAATCCGCTGCGTATTGAGTTCTTTGGTGATGAAGTAGAAAGTATTTCAGAGGTTAGCAATGTAACGGGAGAAGTGCTGAGAGAGTTTGATGCTATTCCAATTTGGCCAGCATCTCACTACGTTACTGAGCGTCCAAAGATTACCCATGCTCTTACAACTATCTCAGAAGAGATGGAAGCTCGTGTTAAAGAGCTTAAAGAAAACGATAAATTGCTAGA
>CALHQT010000024.1:0-2669 GCA_938038135.1 uncultured Atopobium sp. | reverse complement strand
GACGAGAAACGCACTGCAGTTCAAGAGGGTGTTGTGGGCAAGCTTGTGCTCCACAAACCCGTGCACTTTGCAACGTCTGGCGCTACTAGGCAGGAGTCAGTTTACAACGCGCTCCAGGTAGTGCCTGCCGGATATGATTTTGTTTCCGTTCATGATGCGGTTCGTCCTCTTATTGAGGTAGAGACCATTGAGCAGGTCATTGGCACGGTTCGCAAGTCACCTAAGATTGCAGGAGCAATTTTGGCTCACCGCGCAACTGATACTTTGAAGCGCGTAGACGGCGCAACCATTGTAGATACACCTGACCGCTCAACGTTCTGGGCTGCTCAGACCCCTCAGGTGTTCAAGACACGCACACTTCTTGAAGCCCACGAAGTAGCTCGCCAGGAAGGCTACCAGGGAACCGATGACTCGTCGTTAGTTGAGCGACTTGGTCTTACGGTGTTGTGCGTTGAGTCGCAACGAGAAAACGTGAAGGTCACGTACCCGTCTGACCTTGCAATTGTTGAGGCTACGCTCAGCCGTCGCCTGGTAGAAGGCGCAACCGGAAGTGGGGCTGTAGAGTGAGTATGCCAGAGCTTAAAATTGGCCACGGATACGATGTTCATCGCCTGGTAGAGGGCAGAGATCTTATCTTAGGTGGCATCAAAATTGAGCACACCAAAGGTCTTCTCGGCCACTCCGATGCCGATGTTTTAGCTCATGCGCTTATGGATGCCCTGTTAGGAGCCATGCGCGCCGGTGATATTGGTCAGCTTTTTCCCGATACAGATCCCGCTTATGAGGGCGCTGATTCTATGGTGCTTCTGTCCCATGTTATGCAGCTTGTTCGTAATGAGGGCTTTGAGCTTCTGGATTGTGATTGCACCGTTGCAGCTCAAGCTCCTAAGTTGCTCCCTCATCGCGATGCTATGAGAAACCGCATGGCTGAGGTCATGGGTGTTTCGCCAGATAAAGTTGGCGTTAAAGCAACTACCACCGAAGGCCTTGGCTTTGTGGGTACTCAAGAAGGCATTGCTGCCTGGGCAGTTGTACTGCTGGGACGCAGCGCGTAAGCTGGGACGTAGCGCGCAATAAATTACAGCTCTACGATATGGTCGGCTGCCTCCACCACTTTAGGGTCATGAGATATGAGAAGTATTATGTGGTCTTGTTTGACCCTCTTCAGAAGATCAAGAAGAACATCAACACTTTTTTGATCTAATGCAGAGGTTGGCTCGTCAAGCAACATAACACTTGGATTCATAAGCATCATGCGGATAATTGCAATCTTTTGCTTTTCTCCACCAGAGATAGCAGAGCTCCGTTCACCAAGGCGAACATCAAGATTTTGATCGTCACCAAGCAGCAATTTTTCCAGATTGAACAGCTTGATATAGCTGATTATCTCTTCATCTGTTGGTTGGTTTTTGCAGAGTAGGGTCAGATTATTTCTTACCGTATCGTCAACAATGCTTGGCTCTTGTTCGGTAAATCCAAGAGTATTTTTTCGGAGTTCATACTGATTAATTTGAGCTAACAAGTCCTCATTAATGGCAATAGTGCCTGATAGGTGAGAAGACCATTCTCCGTTAATGAGCTTCAGAAATGTTGATTTGCCTGTTCCGTTTCCACCGGTAATGGCGTATATATTTCCTTTTGCAAAACTACAAGACAAGTTGTTCATCAGTACTTTATTCGTATGCGGATAAGAGAAAGATACATTTGTGCAGGTAATTTGATTAACGTTCTCTGATGGAATGATGTTACCAACGGACTCTTGAGGTAAATCAAGAATCTGCTCAATTCGATTAAGGCTTACCGTAATGCTCTGATAAGCCATGCCAAATTCCATAAGAAGCGTAATAGAACCTAAGAGCGATACAAAATAGCTTGAAATGGTTGCAATATAGCCAGGCTGCAGTGCTCCAAGAAAAATTTGATATGCACAGGTAATAAAGACAATGGCTTGGAATACGGCAATTACAGCATTGTTTAATTCCTGTACGCCAAATTCCAATTTGTACTGCTCATGAATAGCACTACGAAGTTTTTGATTGACGGCATAGTGCTGATTAAAGAAACGCTCAAAGAGAGAATGGCGCCTGATAAAATCTACGTCTGTGAATTGGGAAAGCTCAATAGATCCATACTGAGATCTTAGTTCTTTGGATTCTCTGTATCTTTTATAGGCAGATGCTTGGATTTGCTTATAGATGATAAAACTCACCAGCAACAGAACAACCGTTACCAGGGCGGTTAATGGGTTCAAATACAAAATAATTGCAAGTGTGACTAAGACGGAAGCCATAGTTGTTACAAAGCCCACACATTGTGTAAGTATAAAAATCGAAACGTCATTAGCATCATTATTTACTGTCTGACGGTAATGTCCAGAATCATATGACGAGAAAAACGATGAATCTGCATGTTGAATCTTGTCAATCAGCTGTCGCTCAATAGTAAACGAAGAATCAATTTGTAACTGACAATAGCGTGTTTTAGCAAGATAGGAACAGCCGGCAATAAGGATTCCTAGTGCGGCAACTACGGCGCAATAGAAAAGTATTTCGCTCCAAGTTGTTCCTGAAATAAAAAGATTAATTACAAATCCAACAAGAAGAGGTTGGATCACCATAAGCGCTGTGACAAAGAATGACAGAAAGAGAAAAATCGCAAGACTGCCTTTA
>CALHQT010000023.1:0-21803 GCA_938038135.1 uncultured Atopobium sp. | reverse complement strand
ATGCAATTTCTGTGGGCATCCCCTACTGGCTAGACCTTCTAACGGTAATTATTGGTGCAATCTCGGGAATTTTGGTTGCTCGAGACCGCCACTTGGATCTTGTGGGCTTTGTGGGTCTTGGCCTTTTAGGCGGCCTGGGTGGAGGGCTTATCAGGGACGTCATGATGCAAGAAGGCGGCGTCTACATGCTCAACTCGCCCTACGCCATTCCGGCAGCCGTTTTTACCGCTGTCTTGCTGTTTATGTTCCCCGAACCGCTTGATAGATTCCCACGCATGCTCGAGTGGACCGATATTATTTCCGTTGGCCTCTTTGCTGTCGTTGGTACCGATAAAGCCCTGGTATATCACCTGCTTCCCTTCTCGATCATTCTGATGGGAAGCATTACGGGCGTTGGTGGCGGCATGCTCCGCGATGTATTTCTTGGCAACATTCCTCGTATTTTCCAGCGAAGCAATCTCTACGCGTTTTGCGCGGTTGCTGGCGCCACCTCCTACTGGGCGCTTGTCTCTTATGTAGGCGTCACCAAAATCTGGGCAGCCGTTGTCTGCGTTGCTGTTACCGTTGGCCTGAGGCGTTGGTCGCTCAAATACAACGTGCTTTCTCCGGCCGACGTTGACCTTACGCCACACGTAATGCGCAGTGTTAACAAGCTTCGTCACAAAGCTCAGAAGCCGGGTAAGCAACCTGAGCAGAACATCCCATCAAAGTAGCATTACTCACAATCGGACGGTTTTGGGCGATTCTGGGCGGTTTTGCATCGCCCTCACATACCGTTTACCAGCACTTTATTTAAAATCTACCTGAAACAAAACTGGCGAGAAACGCTTGCAGCTGCAAGTTCTTCTCGCCAGATTGGTTATCTGTAAACGACGCTGTTACTTCTTGACCATACCGTTACGGACTGCCCACTTACGGCGCTCAGTCTCGGAAAGAATACGCTTACGCATGCGGATGTTTTGTGGCGTAATCTCAACAAGCTCGTCGTCCATGATGTACTCCAAGGCCTCTTCCAGCGTAAATAGGCGTGGAGGAGTCAGCTGAACTGAAATATCTGCAGTTGAAGACCTCTGGTTGCCCAAAGACTTGGTGCGCGCAATGTTAACAACCATGTCACCTGGCCTTGAACGCTCGCCAACCAGCATACCTTCATAGCACTCAACACCTGGAGAAACAAAGAGCTGACCGCGCTCCTGGAGCGTGCCAAGTGCATACGCAACGGCCTTCTCGGTGGACATGGAAATCATGGCACCGTTCTGGCGGCTACCAATATCACCAGCAAAAGGACCGTACTCAAGGAAGGTGTGGTAGAAGACGGCGTCGCCGTGGGTGACGTTCATGACGCGCGTCTTGAGGCCCATGATGCCGCGAGTTGGAATCTTGAACTCAAGATGCGTCTGAGTCTCGCCGGTGTCCATGATGGACATGGTGCCGCCAACGTTACCAAAGACCTCAATGACCTTGCCAGCATACTCTGGGTTGCACTCAACTACAGCCTGCTCAATAGGCTCAAGCGTGTGGCCCTGAGCGTCCTTCTTGAACAGAACGCGAGGACGACCAACCTGGAATTCAAAGCCTTCGCGGCGCATGCTCTCCATAAGAACGGAGAGGTGCAAAATACCACGACCAGAAACCTCAATACCCGTCTTATCAGGAAGCTCCTCGATGCGCATGGTGACGTTATTCTCGCGCTCTGTCATCAGGCGCTCTTTAAGCTGACGGCCACCAACAATGTCTCCCTCACGGCCAACAAGTGGCGAGGTAGAAGGCTCAAAAATAATGGAAAGAGTTGGTGGATCAATCTCAATTGGATCCAGCTCAACAGGGTTCTCTGGATCAGTGTAGACGTCACCAATATCAGTGTTATCAACGCCAACGATTGCCGCAATATCACCTGCGTCAACCTCGCTGCACTCCTTACGGCCAAGGTAGTCAAAGGTGAACAGCTGCTTGACCTGGCTCATAGCGCGGGAACCATCATTTTTGACAACAAGAATCTTGTCGCCAGTATGAACAGTTCCGGAATAGACACGGCCAATACCAATGCGGCCCAGGTAATCGGAGGGATCGATGGTGACGCACTGCATAGCAAGAGGTCCGTCAATATCAACATCTGGAGCTGGAAGGCCGTCGATAATCATGTCGAGAAGTGGGAACATATTGTCGTTGTCATCATTTGGATCAAGGCGAGCGTAACCATTAACGCCAGAAGCAAAGATGACGTGCTCCATGGTGAACTCAAGCTGCTCATCAGTTGCGCCGAGGTCCATCATCAGATCAAGAGAATCGTTGACAACAGCCTCTGGACGAGCGCCGTCACGGTCAATCTTGTTGACAACCATCATGATAGAAAGACCTGCGTCGATAGCGTGGCGCAGAACAAAGCGAGTCTGTGGCATAGGGCCCTCAGCTGCGTCAACCAGCAGAAGTGCACCGTCAGCCATCTTCAAAACACGCTCTACCTCGCCGCCGAAGTCAGCGTGGCCAGGGGTATCAATAACGTTGATCTTGACGCCCTTGTACTCAATAGAGATATTCTTTGCCAGAATAGTAATTCCGCGCTCACGCTCCTGATCGTTGGAGTCCAGAATTCTCTCTTGAACCTGCTGGTTCTCGCGGAATGCATCGGTTGCCTTAAGCATCTGGTCAACCATGGTGGTTTTACCGTGGTCAACGTGGGCGATGATAGCAATATTTCTGATGTTGTCTTGACGCATAAGTCTCTATCTCTCGAAGGTATGTGT
Organism: uncultured Atopobium sp.; assembly: GCA_938038135.1. Classification (GTDB taxonomy): domain Bacteria; phylum Actinomycetota; class Coriobacteriia; order Coriobacteriales; family Atopobiaceae; genus Lancefieldella. The sequence goes on along the minus strand of CALHQT010000023.1, from coordinate 19,059 downwards.
TTGGACTTGCTACTTCAGGTCCAATTTTTATCAGCTTTAGAACTTTAGTGCAATTACGTGCCTAGAGCGCCCAGAAATTTCAATGAACGCAGCTTTTTCATTACAGAAGTGGCTCAAGCTCCCCTGCTGGAGCGGGATCAGACCACACAAACTGGTCACCTTGGCCTTTTCCGTGAACTAAAGAATATGCCGAGAAACTCTTATAGCCCTTCTCGCCAAACTCAAGAAGCACGGCATCTTCGTAACCGCCCTCTTTGAGCAGTTGAATGGCTCCCTCATATACAAGCGCATAGCGAACAGGCTCTTCGAGCCCTGCTTCTTTATCGCCCTTCTGTTTTGCTAAGTCAAGCACGCGCTTATGGGCGCCTTCAAGCAGCTCCTCTGGGCCGTCATCGGAGAACTCATAGCTTGCAACCGTGCCTGACGCGTCCTCAACTACAAGCAAAACGTTGAGTGATTGGCCATCTGCAAGCAGGTCAAACGCATCTCCAAGCAGCTCAGTTGAGAGCATATCAAGCTCGGGAGAAACTCCATCTTTGCGCTCGTCGTTTTCGGCCATGCCGCTCCTTAGCGTCGTTTTTGTAACTATTGTTCTCTATGATACATCGCACAAGAAAAGAGGTCGAAAGCAAAAAGCCTTCGACCTCCTAGGTTTGTCAGCTATCTGTCCAAAATTGGACAGCAAGGGCATTACAACGGCAAAACGCTGTGTCTGAAAGCACGAGTACTTACTCTGCCAGTGCCTCACGGATGCGCGTAGTAACTCCCTCAAGCCTATAGCACTCAACATACTGGCGAAGAGGACGTTTGATGTGATCGACAACAAAGCGCTGGCCATCAATATTGAACTGAGCAAGGTTCTTGTACAGGTGCTCGGTTGCAGCTTTGACCTCGTCATCATTGAATGCGTAGTGACCAGAAATATCAAGAATATCCAGAGACAGTTTGTGATCAGCAAGAATCTGCTCAACAGTCAGATTGACCTGGTCACCCACCATCCACTTGCGCCAACGCTCAGTCTCAATTGCCTTAACCAGCAGGGTATTCCTCAAGCCGGAAACCTCGTCTGCCTTCAGGAGACCTTCTTTAACCAGAAGATCTTCGACATCACAAAGCTTCAAATATGCGCGAGTCTCCTCTGTTCCGTACTGTGGAGCTACGTTTGATGCGGTGACATTTGCAGGAGTGTGCTCAAGCAGCGTCACATCATCAAGGTAGTCTGCGTTGTGCTCCTTAAGACCAACACCGTAGCTCTTGGCCATCTCAGCAAGACTAATGGCAGCCTCAAAATCATAATGGCCAACCTGCTCCGTAAGGCGTGTAAGCGTTCCCGTCTGTCCAACAATAAAGGTTGGCATAGGCAGACCCTTAGCGGTCAGCTCGCTCTTAAGCTGTTCAATGAAGGTGTGATACTTGTCGGTAGAGGTCAAGCCACCATTTGTTTCCTCGGTACCAACCTCATAGCCAATCTCAGGAAGACCACGAGAAACACGTTCCTTCTCGCACCACTCAATCAAATCAACTGTACGGCGAAGAACCACATCAAGCGGAATAACCTTGCCAATCTCAAAAGGATCCTTAGTTGGGTCAATCATCAGCAGGTCAAAACCGTTAAGCATGTCGGCAAGATAAGACTTCTTGGCAAGCTCCATAGCCTCATCTTCTGGAAGGTGAGCGTTGCGCTCCTCGTCGCGCTGCCAAGGACCACCGTGGTCGCGACAGAGGTAATACAGTCCGTCAAAGCCAACCTTCTGAGCTGCTTCAGCAATATCTTCCGAGAAACGCTTCTGATCCCAAGAATTTACGTATCCTCCACCAAGTTCATCAAGGTCAACCTGGTTTCGAGATGCAATAAACATCAGAGGAAAATCGCAGTCCCTACCAAGTTCAAAAGCTGCCTGGAGCAGGTTGGGCGACATTGGTCCAATTCCTAACAGCGTGGCGGACCTTCCTGTGTCTTGAAGCTTAAGCAACCCTTCAACAGCTTTTTTGATTGGTAGCTTTTCCATAATTACCCCTTCCCAAGAGTGTTTCTTGGTAATAAGAAGGGCGTGGGGGTTGAATCCCTACGCCCCTCTCCTTTTAACTTCAATTTTTAAGGTCTAAGACCAAAAGGTACATGCGTTTCTCGCTATGTATTACTTGTTGTCCTCAAGCTTTGGCTTGGTAAGAACAAGAATTGCAACACCTACTGCAACGCCAATTGCCATATCAAGGGTGTAGAGGGCAATGTTGTTTGTAGCTGCAGCAACAATCATGCCACCGTGAGGAACAAAGCACTCAATACCGTGCCAAGCAGCAAGACCAGCACCAACTGCAGAACCAATCATGATTGCAGGAAGAGTGTGTGCAAGATCCTTAACAGCAAATGGAATTGCGCCTTCGGTAATACCAATGAGTCCCATGAAGACTGCAGAGATGCCCATCTGTCTATCAGTGTCGTCAAACTTGCTGCGAGCAATAAGAGATGCAACACCGCAGACCAGTGGAGGAATAGCAACTGCAACACGGAATGCGCCGTTAGGACCATAAACACCTGCGGTCATAAGAGCCATGGTGAAGGTAGAAGCAGTCTTGTTAACTGGGCCGCCCATATCAAATGCGGTCATAAGGCCAATTACGATGCCGAGTACAACTGCGGAACCACCCTGAAGGCTTGAAAGCAGGCTGGTCAGCCAGTCCATGAATGCGCCAAGTGGAGCTGCCAAAACGTAGATGTAGAGCATGCCAAGAGCCAGTGAAGACAAACTTGGGATAATCAGAATTGGCATGATGGTGCGAATGGTGTTATTGACCTTCCAGCTCTTCATCCACTGAACAAGATAGCCAGCAGCAACGCCAAGGACCATTGCACCCAAGAAGCCAGTAGAAACCTGGACCTCGCCTACAGGAACAGGATTGCTTGCCAGGTAACCAAGGACAAAGCCAGGTGCCAGAGCAGGCTTTCCGCCCAAAGAATAGGCAATGTAAGCAGCAAGGACAGGAATCATCATCTTGATGCCAGCCATACCAATAAGGTTGAGGCTCTGCATCAAAGGATTGGTGACTTCAATACCGTCTTTTCCTGCAGTTCCTGTAGCTAGCGAGAAAGCCAAGAAGACTCCGCCAACTACGACAATAGGAATAAAGTACGAAACACCAGTGTTAAACGCCTTTAGAAGGTCTTTTCCGACCTTGCCCAAAACTGAGGGACTCTTTTCCTCTGCCATGGGTTTCTCCTCTCTTCTTCCTTGCGTTATCACTTATGCGCTTGCTACTCAGCCAGCGCAACTACCTGATCAATAACCTTTGCTGGATCTGCGATAGCCAGCGAAGGATCCAACGTTAGAACGCGACCCTCATCGCGTTTCTCGTCAAAACGCTCATCGCCTTCGATGCCAATTGCAATGGCGAGAAGAACAACGTCAGCAGCGTCAACTTCGTCCTGTTCAAGCTCGTTCTCAATGCCATAACCGCCTTGAGCCTCTACCTTGAATTCATAGCCGCGACGCTCACACTCTTTCTCAATGGCCTCTTTTGCCATCCAGGTGTGAGCAATTCCAACCGTGCAAGCGCATACAGCAACGACGTTCATGGTTATGTCCTCTCGCAAAGTAAGTTGTGAGCCCCTATGCGGGGCGCACGAGCACGTCTTTTGACGACGTACGTTTCCAATTCATACTTTGCATTGTTTCAATCTTTTTTAAAAGAGGATTTCGGTAAACGTCTAATCTACCTTGTGTTATGATGAATTTTGTTAAACGTTTAACCAACGTGAAATCCAGCACACTCACTAACGTTGGTATTTTGCAAGTACATTGTAAAAATTTCGGTGAAATGAGTGCCAATGTCTAAGACCACTATCATTGACCTTGCAAAATTAGCAAATGTTTCCATTGCCACCGTTTCAAATTACCTTAATGGGCACTTTGAAAAGATGTCCGAAGCAACTAAGCAACGTATCAAAAAAGCAATTGAAAATACGGGATATATTCCAAGCGCCCAAGCTCAAGCAATGGTTAAGAAGAGCTCTGGAATTATTGCTGTTCTCATCCTGGACAACACTAATGCCTGGGCCGCTCAAATGACCAACGGCATTGAAGACGCCGCTCTTGAGGCTGGATATCAGACAATTATTTGCAATTCTCGTTTTGACCCCACGCTTGAAGCTGACTGGGTTGAGAAAATGCTTTCAATTGGAGCAGATGGCATGCTTATCCAGCCCACCAATCAATTCAGAGCAGTAGACAGACGAATTGCTAAAGTTGGAAAACCCGTTGTCTATTTTGACTGCGACCTTCTTGCCCTTAATACTTCCTGGATAAAAAGTAACCTCTACGACGGCGTTTATTCAGCAGCGTCGCACTGCGTTGAACGCGGATACGAAAACTTTTTAATCATTGGTGGAGAGCCAAAAGGTCGTACCAGAATTGAACGAGAATCTGGCTTCACTGATGCCTTAGAGGCCTTAAATAAACCTCATGAGCGTCTCACCATAGAGCAAAGCATGCTGTCTATCTCTGACATCACGCAATGGCTCAATAATCACATTCTTCCATCAAAGAAAACGCTGGTATTTGTGACGAATCAATGGGCTCTTAAAAGTGTCTATACTGCCTTACAATCCTACGAGACAGTAATTCCAAAGCAAGTTGGCCTGTTGGGATTCAACAACACTGATTGGACTGACCTGCCCGTTAAAAGCATCTCAACCATTGTCGAGCCTGTCTATGAAGAGGGCTACGCAGCTTGCAAGATGCTCCTTAAAAGAATCAAAGATTCCTCGCTTGAGCCTGAACATAAGCTGCTCACCTGCAAACTAAACTGGCTCAAATCAACCATCTGACAAAAATGGCGAGAAGACCAACCGATCTTCTCGCCATACGTTACTGTTTTAACCAAAGAGCTTACAGAACGTGGACCTCGTCTTTGGTGAAGTCAACAAAGGCGTGGTCACCAACGTTGTAAATCTTGTGGGTACGAGGATTGAAGTCCGTAATCTTGATGAGAGTATCGCCTACCATAACGTGATAGTTCTGGTAGTGACCCATGAATCGAGAAAGAACTACCTCACAGGCAAGTGTTCCCTCGTCAGCAAGGCGTGCAGACTCTGGACGAAGAACAATGCAGCATTCCTTACCCTTGTCCAGGTGAGAACATCCGCTGACCTCAAACTCATGGCCCTCAAAGCGGCAAAGTGCAGTCTCAGAATCAAGCTTGTCTGCAATGGTTGCATGCAGGAAGTTTGACTCACCAATAAAGTCTGCAACAAACTCGTCTGCTGGGTGATAGTAAACCGTCTGAGGATCGCCAACTTGGTCCACAACACCCTTTTTCATAATGATGATGTTGTCTGAAAGCGCCATTGCCTCTGACTGGTCATGTGTGACGTAGATGGCGGTAATACCAGCCTCTTGCTGGATGCGACGGATCTCGTTACGCATGTCAACGCGGAGCTTTGCATCAAGGTTTGAAAGAGGCTCGTCAAAGAGAAGCACGCTTGGTTCAATAACCAGAGCACGTGCCAAAGCAACACGCTGCTGCTGACCACCAGAAAGCTGGTTGGTCATGCGCTCTTCCATGCCCTCAAGTCCAACAAGACTAAGGATGTGAAGGACCTTCTCGCGAATTACTGCCTTGTCCATTTTGCGAAGCTTGAGGCCGTAGGCAACATTGTCAAAGATGTTGTAGTGAGGAAGTAGTGCATAGCTCTGGAATACCATAGCGGTATCGCGCTTGTTTGGAGTAAGCTCATCAATCTGCTCATCGCCAAGGAAGATCTTTCCCTCATCAGGGCTCTCAAAACCAGCAATCATGCGCAGAATAGTGGTCTTTCCGCAGCCAGAAGGGCCAAGCAGCGTAACAAACTCGCCAGGAGCAATAGTGATGTTAGCGTCTTGAACTGCGTAGAAGTCTTTTCCAGTCTTCTGATCCTGATAAATCTTGGAAATGTGCTCAAGGCGAACGCCTTTTTTCTCTGTAGCCATGTGTTACTCCTCCTTGAGTGCTCGGCTGGTGCCAAAGTGTTTGATGGCCCAATTCATAAGCAATACCGAGCCATAGGTAATAACAATCAGAATTGTTGCAAAGGCGCAGGCCATACCATATGAACCCTTACCAGCAAACTCATTAATCTGAACGGTGATGAGCAGGAACTCTGGTGTGACCAAGAGGATAACTGCAGAAATTGCGGTGATGGAGCGGACAAACGCCGTTACCAAGCCAGACAAGAACGAATCTTTAATCAGCGGCAACGTAACGGTCATAAACACCGTAAAGCTGTCGGCGCCCATGTCGTATGCGGACTCCTCAATTGATTTATCAATCTGTCGAAGTGCCGAGATGCCCGAGCGTGTTCCTGTAGGAAGCGAACGCACGACAAAGACAATAATCAGGATAAGTCCCGTGCCATACAGGCCTTGCAAAAATCCTGTGTGCATAACGCCGCTTGAGAAACCGCGAATATAGCCAACGCCCAAAACCGTACCAGGGACTGCCATAGCAAGCATGGATACAGCCTCGATAAAACCACGGCCACGGAAGCGACGTTTTACTACCAGATAAGAAATAATCATCGAAAGCAGAGCAGTGATTGGTGCTGCAATGAGCGAAAGCATAAACGAGTCGCTAAACGCCTGCAAACCGTGGTACTTGGTAAATACCTGCTCAAACCATTTAGTAGTTAACTCGTAATTTGAGCCCCAGGAACGAACAAACGAACCATAAGGAACGCAGAGGTACATGCCAATAACAAAGAGAGCAACCAACGCGCAAAGAATGGTAAGTGGAATGCGAACTGAGTTGTCTGTAATAAGCATCCTAGCTCGCGTTGCTTTGCCCGAAAGTGTAGACGTGCTCTTTGCTTCCAGTACAAACTTCTGAACAACAAACATAAGCAGCGTAATGGAAAGAAGAACAACAGCCATAGCAGCTGCGCCTTGCTTGTCGTACGCGCCTGTAATCTGCAGGTAGATAGTTGTTGCCAGGGTATCGTAGGAGCCACCAATAATCATTGGATTTGCAAAGTCTGCAATTGACTCAATAAATGAGACGAGAAAAGCATTGCCTAGGCCAGGCAAAATAAGAGGAAGTGTAACGCTGGTAAATACTTTCCAGCGGCTTGCACCCATGTCACGTGCTGCTTCTTCAAGGGATGGGTCAATGTTTTTAAGCAGGCCCTTAAGCATCATGTAACACACAGGGAAAAACGACATAGTCTGGACAATAAAGATGCCCCAGAAGCCATAGATGTTGTTGTCAAAAATACCCAAAAGACCTCGAGTAATCAGGCCTTTCTTGCCAAACATCATAATCATGGAAAGGGACAGTACAAAAGGCGGAGAAACAACAGGAAGCATGGATACCACACGGAAAAGGCCTGTCATAAACTTTGTACGAAGCTTTACGTACACTTCAACATACGCAAAAAGAAGACCAATAAGCGCTGATAAAATGCCTACCGCAAATCCAACCCTAAGGGTGTTGGTAATTGCATGGCTAAAGGATGGCATGGCCAAGATACGAGTAAAGACATCAAAGGTAACTCCGTTATCTGAAACTACAGAGTCAACCATAAGAATGGCAAGTGGATACAAAATAAAAAGGGTTAAGAAGGCGATAAGAACGACAATGGTCGTTATCAAAATTGGATCGCCAAGGAGCTTTTTTCGCTCAAGTCGAGCGCTCTGGGATTTTGCCATGCTGGTCCTAACTCTGAAACACTAAACCTATACGCAAAGCTCTATGTGGAACTGGGTAGGCAGATCTCTGCCTACCCAGTATAATCTGCCACTCAGACCTTGAGCAACAGCATTGTTTAGTTGCTTATCCGCGTGGTGTTTACTCGGTCTTAAAGCGGCTATCTCCGCCACCAAGTGCCTGCATAACGTCCTTGACATACTGCTCGGTGTTTTTCTTAGCATCTTCGAAGTTGTAGTCCATAACGTTATTTGGATCAAGACCGTACTCGGTAGCAATCTCTGGCTGCTTTGCATTATCAAGTACCAAGAACTGGTAAGAACCATTCTTCTGAGCAAGATCGACGCAGGCTGGAGACAGTGCATACTCAATCCAGAGCTTAGCTGCGTTTGGATGTGCAGCACCCTTGAAGATTGCGGTTGCACCAACCTCGTATGATGCGCCAGAGCTTGGAATCTGAAGACCAACGTTTTCATGCTCTTGGTCAACAATCTGATAAATACCATCGTGGAGCATACCAATTCCGATGGTGCACTCACCGGCTCCAATAGCCTTGGAAGGACCAGAGCCACTCTTGGTGTACTGAGCAATGTTCTTATCAAGGTCAACAAGATACTGAATACCCTGATCGTGACCGTACTTCTGAATAACGGTATTGATAATCAGCTTTGCAGTACCAGCGGTGTTGTAGTTAGAAGACCAAATAAGACCCTTATATTTAGGATCAATAAGGTCCTTATAGTCCTGAGGCACGTCAAGCTTAAGACGCTGTAGCTCTTCCTTATCGTACAGAATTCCCAAAATACCCTTATAAATTCCGTACCAGTCTTTATTGGTACTCTTGAACTTATCGGAAATGAGGTGAGATGCATTCTTTGGTTCGTACTGCTCAAGAAGACCCTTTGAGGAGGTGACATTGTAAGGATCGGTTGTGCCACCAAACCAAACGTCTGCTGATGGATGACCGTTCTCTTCCTCAATCTTTGCAGCAACCTCGCCAGTTGACAGGCGCTGTGCCTGAACATCAATACCATACAGACTCTTGAAGTTGGCGCAAACTGCGTTTAGATATTCCTCTTCGCAGGAGCCGTAAACAATAAGCTTACCTTCTTCTTTTGCAGCCTTTACTAGCTCTTCTGGAGCACCAACAGTGTCTGTAGAGTTGGTGTCAGATTCTTTCTTCTCACCAGCGTCTGAATCAGACTTTTTGCAGGCAGTGATACCCAAACCTGCTACAACTGCACTTACACCAAAAAAGTTACGACGCGTAAGATTTGACATAAGAACTCTTTTCTCTCCTTGTGGTTTTCCACAGTGCCAATGAAAAGAACATACTCTTGTGTAAATCCTACTCATGTTTGTTGTAAAAACATGTAACTATTCGATAAGTGGGTAAAAATAACGGTCATCGGTATGTTTTATGGCGCAACCGCGTCTTTTGCGTCTTTCATGAGTGCTATTTTGAAAAATAACTAGCAAAAAAAGGCCAGGGACAAAATCCCTGGCCTTGAACATTTGGTGGAGAATAGGGGGATCGAACCCCTGACCTCAGGCTTGCAAAGCCCGCGCTCTCCCAGCTGAGCTAATTCCCCGTACTGACTTCTGGTTGGGCCCAGAAGGTTTTAATAATCACCCCAACGGCGACTCGGCTAACGTTGGGGTGACTATTGTCACATAAAGTGGTGGGCCTGACAAGGTTTGAACTTGTGACCTCCCGGTTATCAGCCGGACGCTCTGACCAACTGAGCTACAGGCCCAACGCAGGGAAAAATAATACCTCCATACTTCTCGTAGGTCAACACTTTTTTTGTTTTGTTTTAAAGTTTCTTGAAATTGGGTATGAAAGCAGAACAGAGAGTCGTAGACTATCTGCCCAAAGATTGATAAATAGCGTGCTATTTGGAGTATTTGTGTCACTAAAGCGCATGGACATACAGACGGTTGTTGTCGGAGGAGGACCAATCTCTTCCGTTATTGTCCTGCGTCTTCATGATCCACGCGGGGTCTCCACGCTCAGCCTACCTATCAAGATTGGCAACATTGAGGCATCTGCTATCAGCCTTGGCATAGATCAAGAGTCTACCCAGAGACCGCTCACGCATGACCTTCTTCGCTCCGTTCTTGATTCTCTGGATGCAGACATTAAGAGCGTGCGTATTGTTGGCGTCCGTGGCACCACGTTCTTCTCGCAAATTGAGCTCATCTCTAAAGAGGGAGAGCATATTTACGTGGATGCTCGTCCGTCAGACGCAATTGCGCTGGCAGTAAGAACAAACGCTCCCATCTTTGCTGACGAGAGCGTTCTGGAAATTGCTGCTGCTCCAGACTTTACTGATGTCGAGAAGGACGTTCAGGCCCAAGAGCTTGAAGAGTTCCGCCAGTTTATTGAGGATATCTCTCCTGAGGATTTCTCTTAAGCCCTGCTCTAGAGCGAGTTTTTGGACAACTGGCTTATCTTTTATATAAAAAACATTACCGTTAGCGTGTTGTTTTTCTCGGTAAACGAAAAGAGCTCAGGAGAATTACCTCCTGAGCTCTTCTAATTACGTATAGCTGAAATGCTTATTCGTCATCATCCAGCAGTGAATCGTCCAGTACTTCCTCTTCATCTCCGAGGTCAACAGACTCTGCCTCATCAGCATCGCGAGCACCTGCTGCCATCAAATCAAGCATACCTTGGTTTTCTGCGTGCTTAGGAGCCTTCTTCTTGTGAGCAACCATACGAGCAACTGCAGAAACAACGTCAGTACCAGAGAGGTTCATAACCTTGACGCCCTGAGTAGAGCGGCCAAGCTTGGAGATATCGCCAGCCTTGACGCGGATTACAACGCCCTCCTCGGACATGATCATAATCTCGTGCTGAGGACCAACAACGCGGCAGGCAACCAGGTTACCCTTCTTCTCCGTCATTGTGATGGTAAAGACGCCCTGGCCACCACGCTTGTGAACTGGATACTCAGAAATTGCCGTACGCTTTCCGTAGCCCTTCTCGGTAATAACGAAAAGGTCACCGTTGCCGTTGGTAATTTCCATGCCAAGCATAGTTGCATTGCCCTTGAGCGTAATACCACGAACGCCCGAGGTACCGCGTCCCATGCTTCTTGCCTCTGCCTCGTCAAACAGAATTGCCTTGCCGTCGGAGGAGCACAGAACAACCTTGTCACCTGGGTGGACACGACGGACGTTAACAAGCTCGTCGCCATCCTTAAGGTTGATTGCAATGAGGCCGTCCTTACGGGTACGGTCGTACTCAGACATTGCTGTCTTCTTGACCATTCCCTGCTTAGTAGCAAACATCAGGTAGTTGTCTTCTGGGAAGTCGCGGGTAGTAATAACTGCCTTGACCTTCTCGCCCTCTGCAAGCGTTTCGATGACGTTAATGATGGCGCTGCCCTTTGTAGTTCTACTACCAACAGGAAGCTCGTGGACCTTGAGGCGGTACACCTTACCAAAGTTGGTAAAGAACAGCACGTAATCGTGGGTAGAAGCAACAAAGAGGTTCTCGACAAAATCGTTCTCTTTGAGAGAGACGCCCTGAACACCCTTGCCGCCGCGCTTCTGAGAACGATAAATCTCAACAGGAACGCGCTTTACGTAACCTGCGTGAGTAACGGTAACAACCATATCCTCTTCAGCGATAAGATCCTCGACGTCCAGGTTCTGAATGTCCTGGTCAGAGATTTGCGTACGACGCTTGTCAGCATAGCGGTTGGAAATCTCTCGGAGCTCATCGGCAATAACAGCCAGAATCTTGTCCTCATGGGCGAGAAGATCCTCGTAGTAGGCAATATCAAGTCTGAGCTGGGAAATCTCGTCAACAAGATCCTGACGAGCAAGGCCGGTGAGGCGGCGTAGACGCATCTGAAGGATTGCCTCGCCCTGAATCTCATCCAGGCCAAAACGCTCGTTCATGCGCTTCTTTGCCTCAGCATCATCCTGCGAGCTGCGGATGATGTGGACAATCTCGTCGATGTTATCAACTGCGGTCAGAAGGCCTTCCAAAATGTGGACACGCTTCTGTGCCTTGTCCAGGTCAAACTCAGTACGACGGCGTACAACATCAATCTGGTGATCAATGTAGTGACGAAGAATCTCGCGAAGAGAAAGGGTACGAGGAACACCGTCAACCAAAGCCAGGTCAATGATGCCAAAGTTGGACTGAAGCTGAGTCTTCTTGTACAGGTTATTCAGAACAACCTGTGGAACAGCATCACGCTTGAGATCCAAGACGATGCGCATACCCTTACGGTTGGACTCGTCGCGCATGTCAGAAATGCCTTCAATTTTCTTCTCATTGACTGCCTGAGCAATCTTCTCCTGAAGAAGACCTTTGTTAACCTGGTAAGGAATCTCGGTAACAACAAGGCGCTGGCGACCGCTCTTGACCTGTTCAACGTGAACCTTCGCGCGGACGGTAATAGAACCGCGACCAGTCTCATAGGCGTCCTTGATGCCCTGAGTGCCCATGATGATGCCGCCTGTTGGGAAGTCAGGACCAGGTAGAACGGTCATGAGCTCCTCAGTGGTAACGTCAGGGTTCTCAATCATCATGCAGACAGCGTTAGTAACCTCACCAAGGTTATGAGGAGGAATGTTGGTGGCCATACCAACTGCAATACCTGAAGAACCGTTAACCAAAAGATTTGGGAAACGAGCAGGAAGAACTGCAGGCTCTGTCAGAGACTCATCATAGTTTGACTGAAGATCAACGGTGTTCTTGTTAAGCTCTGCCAGCATCTCCATAGCACTTCTGGTAAGGCGTGCCTCGGTATAACGCATTGCTGCTGGTGGATCGCCGTCAATAGAACCAAAGTTTCCGTGACCATCAATCAGAGGAAGTCTCATCGAGAAATCCTGAGACATGCGGACCATGGAGTCATAAATAGCGGAGTCACCATGTGGGTGGTACTTACCCATGACTTCACCGACTGCCCATGCAGACTTCTTATGTGGACGGTTTGGCGTAATGCCAGCCTCGCTCATTGCGTACAGAATACGGCGGTGAACAGGCTTAAGGCCGTCTCGAACATCTGGAAGTGCACGAGCAACAATAACGGACATGGAATACTCGAGGAAGGAAGTCTTCATCTCTGAGGACAAATCGGTTGGCTTAAGCGTGCCACCGTGAATGTCTGAGAGGTCAAGACGAGTACCAGCCTCATCAGAGATAATGTGTGAAGTTTCTCCCGTTATTAGATTTTCCCCAGTCTCTGGGTCAAACTCGTCAGAGTCTTCTTCTACCTCGTCATCTTCGTATTCTTCATCCATATCGTTTTGTGCATCAAGATCTTGATCCTCGTCTGCACCAAAAAGATCATCATTCATATTTTTATCGTCTGCCACAAGTTACCCTTTCATTTTCTGTCTAATGATTTAGCGAGAAACCATTAAATGTCCAGGAAGCGGACGTCTTTTGCATGTGTTTGGATGAAGTCTTTACGCTTCTCAACCTGGTTGCCCATAAGGTCAGAGACTGCGCGATCAGCTGCAAGAGCATCATCAATGGTTACCTTAAGAAGAATGCGGTTCTTTGGCTCCATAGTGGTTGCCCAAAGCTGCTCTGGATCCATCTCACCAAGACCCTTATAACGCTGAATAGTGAACTTGGTGTTGTCCTCAAACTTCTTTGTCTCAAGAGCAAGCTCTTCATCGGTATAGATGTATTTGCCGTTCTTCTTACCCTTTGGCTTGATCTGATACAGAGGAGGCTGAGCAACGTAGATATAACCTGCGTCAATCATTGGCTTCATGTAACGATAGAAGAAGGTAAGCAGAAGAATTCTAATGTGAGAGCCGTCAACATCAGCATCGGTCATGATGACAATCTTGTGATAACGAGCCTTCTCAATATTAAATTCATCTCCAACACCAGTACCAATAGCGGTAATCAGCGAAGTAATGGTGTCAGAAGAAAGTGCACGGTGAGCCTGTACGCGCTCAACGTTCAAAATCTTTCCGCGAAGTGGAAGGACTGCCTGAATAGAACGATCACGTGCCATCTTTGCAGAACCACCTGCGGAGTCACCCTCGACGATGAAGAGCTCAGTCATCTCTGCATCGCGAACGGAGCAGTCTGCAAGCTTTCCAGGAAGAGCAGCTGACTCAAGAAGTCCCTTACGGCGTGTTGCTTCACGAGCTTTACGAGCAGCAAGACGGCCTTTTGCAGCTTGAGATGCTTTCTTGAGAATCTCTTTTGCCTGATTTGGATGCTCTTCCAGGTACTCTGAGAGACCCTGAGTAACAATCTTGTTGGTGAGAGTTCTCATGTAAGAACTACCAAGCTTTGCCTTTGTCTGTCCTTCAAACTGAGGATCTGGCAGCTTAACTGAAATAACAGCAGTTAAGCCCTCGCGAATATCGCCGCCCTCAAGCTTAGGGTCTTTCTCTTTAAGAATTCCCTGCCTGGTGCCGTAATCATTTACTACCTTAGTGAGAGCGGTACGGAATCCCTCAAGGTGCATTCCGCCTTCCTCAGTGAAAATGTCGTTTGCAAAAGAAAGAGTTCTGTCACTGAAGTCAGTATTCCACTGAATAGCAACCTCTACCTCACCCATCTGAGACATTGGAGCGTCAGGGTCTGACTTACCTTCAATATAGATAGGGCGAGAAAGTCCTGGTAAGACGGTTTTCTCGTCATTAAGGTACTTAACAAAGTCGATGATACCGCCCGCATACTGGAAGTCAACCTGACGAGGAGTAAGCTCACGCTCATCAACAAGAGTAATTTTAAGGTTCTTGTTAAGGAATGCGGTTTCCTGGAGACGGTCACGAAGTGTGTCAAAGTTATATGTGGTGGTCTCAAAGATCATGTCATCTGGCCAGAAAGTAATGGTAGTACCGTTAGATTTTGAAGTACCAATTTCCTTCATCTTCTGAACGGTTTTACCGCGCTCAAAGACCATCTCGTAGATTTTGCCATCACGCTTAACCTGCGCAACAAGTTTCTTTGAAAGAGCGTTTACAACAGAAACGCCAACGCCGTGAAGACCACCGGAGACTTTATAAGCGTTGTTATCAAACTTACCACCTGCGTGAAGGATAGTAAGAACAACCTCAAGAGTTGGAATCTTTTTCTGGGGATGAAGGTCTACAGGAATACCACGACCATTATCTTCAACAGAAATAGAGTTATCTGGATGAACGGTTACCTTAATTTTGGAGCAATAACCAGCCATTGCCTCATCGACTGAGTTATCTACAATCTCCCAAACAAGGTGGTGCAGACCAGAAGCTGAAGTTGTACCAATATACATACCTGGGCGCTTACGAACCGCCTCAAGGCCTTCAAGAATCTTAATCTCTGTACCGTCATACTTATTTTCTTTTGCCACGTAAGTCCTCTCTTCAATTGTGAGCGGAATGATATACGTATTTTACTATGAAATCGCCAAAATCAACTCGGCACAGAGAAATTTCATTGTTTAAACAGTAATATTTGGTATCTGAGAGGCTCTGTAAAGAGATTTAAGGACAGATTAGTGACAGATTAGACTAAAGACTCTTTTTTTGTCTAAAACTTGCTTCAATCGCTTTATAAGCCGTTGACTTGAGTGGCTCAGAAAGACCAGAAACTAACTCAGAAATTTGTAATTTCTCTTCTGGTGTGAGTTCTGGAAGATCTTTTTTCTCTTCTTTTTGGCCCTGTGCTTGTTTTTCTGAAGAGGTATCTTCTTTACCAGCATGTCTATTGTATTTATCCAGCTTAAACTCAAGATCTGAAAATTCCAGGCCATGCTCTGACAACCTTGCTCTATAGATTTCTCTTTGTGCAAGAAAATCAATCATGCACATACGATTATCTACATAGACAGTAAGCACAGGGAACTCTCTACCAGCTACTTCTCTAACAAATACGCCGGTTGTGTGTTCTGTCTCTCTTTCACCATTTGCTTCAACCCACGCAAGATAGGCACGACGATTTTTTGACATGCTCTTAGAATCTCTGAAGGTTCCAAGCAGAGAACTCATTAAATCTTTTGCATTTTCATTGCCACCGCGCGCAGGTGTTTCTTGTTGATTATTCATCGCTAAACCTAACTATCTGCGCTTTTTCTAAAACCTCTTCAGAGAAATACCCAAGGTTTGTAGTGGTAATTACCGTTTGAATGTCATGGAATGCAAATTCCATGATGGCCTTTCTGCGGTCTTCATCAAGTTCACTCATAACATCATCTAAAAGCAGCAAGGGTTTCTCGCCAAGTATTTCTTCTGAGAGTAAAACTTCTGCCATTTTAAGTGCTAAGACCACCGTTCTGATCTGGCCCTGCGACCCAAAATTTCTAGCGTCTTTACCCTCAATTAAAAACTCAACGTCGTCTCGATGAGGTCCTTTTGTACTTTGCTGACGACGAATATCATCCGTGCGAGCTTCGCTTAAAGCCTTCAAGAATTGATCAGTAATTTCTTCTCTAGAAGCTTCAAGAGAAACCTCTCCAATTGAAGAAATATAGTTCATTTCTAGGTGTTCTCCACCAGAGAGTTCCTGGTAAATCTCACATGTCTTCTTTGCCAGGCGATCAAACAAATGAATTCGTGCATGAAGAAGCGTAGCCCCTCCTTTTGCAAGTGAAAGATCCCAAGCATCAAGCAAGTTTTCATCTGGCCAATCAGATTTAAGCAGCTTATTTCTTTGTTCAACTGTCTTATTATATGCCGAGAAAACCTTAAAGTAGCTTTTATTTGCCTGGCGGCCAAAGTCATCAAATTCTTCTCGGCGATACGATGCGCCACCTTTAATCATTGAAAGGTCATCGGGATTAAAAAGTACCGACATCAGTGTTCCAGAAATATCTGCAGCCTGACATTTCTTGCCATTCTTTGAAAATTGGCGGCGGCGTTCTGTAATGGTGCAGGTATTTTCTAGCTTTCTTCCATCTCCTGTAAGAGAAATCTCTATCTTTGCCTCAGAAGTACCTGTAAGAAGGAGTTGTGAAGGTGTGGGCTTTCTAAATGAATATCCAGCAGTAAGGAGTTGTAGTGCTTCAACAGTATTTGTCTTACCTGCAGCGTTCTTTCCTACAAAAATAGTAGTTTGTGCAGATAAATCTATCTCTTTCGAAGAAAAACAACGAAAGTTATACAGTGAAACATGTTCAACTTTAAGTCCCACACAACCCCTATCAAATTAGAGGCGAACAGGCATCAGAAGATACAAGTAGTTAACCTTGCCGTTTGATTTGAAAATAGCTGGCTGAGAAGGACCTTGAAGCTCAAGGCGTAGAAGATCCTTAGAAGGAGCAGCATTTACACAATCAAAGACATAGTGATAATTCAAAGCAATTGAAAGAGAATCTCCCTCAATTTGAGCTTCAATGTGCTCGGAAGACTCACCCTGATCTGGTGAGGATGCAGAGAGCTTAACTTCTTTTCCATCGGCGTCAACATCAAAACGAACTGAAGGATTTGCTAGCGCAATAACAGAGACGCGCTTCAGAGCTGCAGAAAAATCTTCAACGTTGATATCAACTGACGCAGTGCAAGACGTAGGAAGTAGTTGCTTATAGTCAGGGAAATGACCTTCAATCTTACGAGAAATGTGAGTGGTGTTTCCAAACTGGAAAACTACCTGGTTGTCTGTAGTACCAATTAAAACCTTCTCAGTCATGCTACGCATTGAGAGAACGTCGTGGAAAACTTCACCAGAAATAATTGCACTAAAAGATTCACCTGCTGGCGTATCTGTATTGGAATCACAAACAGCAAGACGGAATGAGTCAGTTGCAACAAGGCGAATAGTATTGTCTTCAACAGTGAGAGAAATTCCCTGAAGAATAGGACGAGAAGCTTCCTTAGAAGTTACTCGATATACCTTATCAACCATAGTTGATAGAAGCTGGCTTGGGAGTTCACAGGTTTTCTCGAGATCAAACTCTGGGAATTGAGCCCAGTCATGAGCAGAAAGGGTATTGAGTCTAAAAGAGGAGCGCTGGCATGTTACAGAAAGCGTACGCTCGCCACCTTCAAAAGTAATTGCAGCATCAGGAAGATTTTTAACAATGTTCTGGATAACCTTTCCAGAAACAACTGTTTCTCCTTCTTCTTCTACGTTTGCTGCAATTTGATGCTTAATAGAAATAGTCAAATCGCTGGATTGTAGCTCAAGCATGCCATTAAATGCTTTAAGGTAAATACCAGAGAGAATAGGAAGTGTTGTATTAGAACCAATACCTTTAGAAACAATATCAAGTGCCGTCTGGAGAGCGGATTGACTTACGGTAAATTTCATGACGACCCTTTCTATTATTTCTTAGATAAGAATAAAAATATCGTAGTAATAATAAGCTATGTTGAAAAGAAGAAAGCTTTACATTTCTAGAGGTAGAAATATGTTTCTAGAGGTCAGATTTGTTTGCTTATTTTTGACATTCATAAACAAAGTAAAACTCCCCCTCTTAAACTCTCAACAACAAACCATTACTTCTCTTCACCAATTGACATCTTACGAACAGGTTTTAAACACTAACTTTGTTCAAGGATAGTCTTCTTGAGTTGAGAAATTTGATCATAGAAACTTTTATCTTCTTTGATTCTCTCTTCTATTACCTCAATGCTGTGCAAAATAGTTGCGTGTTTTCTTCCACCAAAATGCTTACCAATATTTACCAGTGTGTATTGGCAAAGGTCGTGAGCAAGATAAATTGCAACATGGCGCGGTTCTGCAATTTCTTTATTTCTCTTGTTGCCAACAATATCGCGATGACTAATACCATAGATATTTTCTACGACTTCTTGGACCTTCTCGATATTTACGGTCTTTGAAACGCGACGCCAGAGCGTGTCTGCAATCTTATCGATTTCTTCTTGTTTGATATTTGTGCCAGATTCTTTTGCTTTGATCTGACCAGTTACACAGCGATTACAGAAGCCCTCAAGCGTTCTAATACTTTGGCCAGCCTTGTCAGCCATGTAACGACGGATGTCCTCTGGCAAATCGTCTGCAGAAAGAGAAGAATTTCTTTCTTTAAAAGCTCGGTCACAGAAGACGTGAATAAGATTGAGCTTCATCTCATAACTTGGAGACTCAATGCCAATAACAATGCCACCACTCATGCGAGAAGTAATACGATCATCAAATCCGTCAGATCCCATACCAAGTTGAGCAGGTGTTCTATCTGCGGCAAGAATAATCTGCTTACCTCTATCAATAAGAGAGTTAAAAATATTGAAGAAGAAGTTAATAGTACCTGCTTTACCAGCAAGTTTTTGGACGTCATCGATGATAAGAACATCAATATTTTGGTAGTTGTTACTAAGCTCTGTTGCGGCGTTTCCTGATGCGTTTTTGCGAACTGCATTTACGTAGTCATCAACAAAAGCATCTGCGTGATATGGCAATACTTCCTG
This sequence comes from uncultured Atopobium sp., assembly GCA_938038135.1. Taxonomy (GTDB): domain Bacteria; phylum Actinomycetota; class Coriobacteriia; order Coriobacteriales; family Atopobiaceae; genus Lancefieldella. The sequence goes on along the minus strand of CALHQT010000023.1, from coordinate 39 downwards.
GTCAATAAACTCGTCTATACCTCCTTCAAATGTCATCGG
>CALHQT010000022.1:0-1332 GCA_938038135.1 uncultured Atopobium sp. | reverse complement strand
GTAACGCGGTTGGACTTCGTGGCTATGCTCAGAACAACCCTGTTGTTGAGTATCAAGCAGAAGGTTTCCGTATGTTTAATGATATGATTGGTTCGATTGAGTTTGATGTTACACGGCTGATGATGAAAGCTCAAATTCATGAGCAAGAGCGTCCTCGTACGGAGCATAACATTGTAACAACAGCAACGCGCAATATCTCAGCGCAAGAATCAGACCTGCCAGCAGACGTTGATTTGGCAAAGGTTGGCCGGAATGAACTATGCCCATGTGGCTCAGGTAAGAAGTTTAAAAATTGCCACGGCCGTCGTTAAAAAAGATTGAGGGGGAGTTGGAATGACATTTACAACAAGAGGTCCTATTGTTGACGTAGAGCAAGTTCGTACCTTGTCTCAGCTTGATGAAAAAGCTTTGGCAACGAAGCAAGTTCGCGACCAGGAGTTGGCTGCTATTCTCAGAGGAGAAGACAAGCGGATTTTATTGGTCATAGGTCCTTGCTCCTCTGATAATGAAGAAGCGGTCTTAGAATATGCAAAACGTCTGGCTGCCCTTCAGGAAGAAGTAAAAAAACATATCTTTATAGTTATGCGGGTTTATACAGCTAAACCTCGTACAAATGGTGATGGTTATAAAGGCTTGATTCATCAGCCTGATGCAGCAGGAGCTCCAGATTTAATAGCTGGTATTAAGGCAGTTCGCCATCTGCACTACCGTGTTATTACTGAGACAGGCCTGACTACGGCTGATGAAATGCTCTATCCTGAAAATGTTTCTCTAGTAGACGATTTGGTTTCCTATATGGCTGTAGGAGCACGTTCTGTTGAAGATCAACAACACCGTTTTGTTGCTTCAGGTTTGTCTACTCCTGCAGGAATGAAAAATCCGACTTCAGGTAATTTATCTGTGATGTTTAATGCCATTTACGCCGCACAAAATAAACAGACTTTTCTCTATCGCTCTCAGGAAGTGGTGACTTCAGGTAATCCTCTGGCCCACGCCATCCTTCGAGGTGCGATTCATGCCAATGGTAAGAATGAGCCGAATTATCATTATGAACATCTTCTTGAAGCGATTGCTACTTATGAAAAGTTAGGTTTGTCCAATCCTTTCATCATGGTTGATACGAACCATGACAATTCAGGCAAGCAATATTTAGAGCAAGTGCGGATTGTTCGCGAGACTCTTTTAAATCGAGACTGGAATGAAAAGATCAAGCAGAGTGTTCGTGGCTTTATGATTGAATCATATTTGGAAGATGGCCGACAAGATCAGCCAGAGGTCTTTGGAAAATCCATTACAGATCCTTGCTTGGGATGGGACAAGACTGAACAGTTG
>CALHQT010000021.1:0-10216 GCA_938038135.1 uncultured Atopobium sp. | reverse complement strand
TCCTTCCGTCGTCGGCTTCCGTGCTGACGGTGACCGCATTGTTGGTAAGGCAGCAAAGAACCAGGCTGTCACTAACCCTGTAAACACTGTCTTCTCCATCAAGCGTTTCATGGGCCGCAAGTTTGACGAGGTCCAGTCTGAGATTAAGACTGTCCCTTACAAGGTCAAGGCTGGCACCGACGGTCGCGCAGTCGTCGAGATTGACGGCGTGGACTACACCCCAGAGCAGATCAGCGCTATGACCCTTGCAAAGATGAAGGCAGATGCCGAGAAGTACCTTGGTGAGCCTGTAACCGACGCTGTCATTACCGTCCCTGCATACTTCAACGACGCACAGCGTCAGGCAACTAAGGACGCAGGTAAGATTGCTGGTCTTAACGTTCAGCGTATCGTTAACGAGCCAACCGCAGCTGCTCTTGCTTACGGTCTGGACAAGAAGGACCAGGACCACAAGGTTCTTGTCTTCGACCTCGGTGGCGGTACCTTCGACGTCTCCCTGCTTGATCTTGCAGACGGCGTTGTTGAGGTTCTTGCAACCAACGGCGACAACCACCTGGGTGGTGACGACTGGGATCAGCGCGTTATCGACTGGCTTGCGGACAAGTTCAACTCCGATAACGGCATTGACCTCCGCAAGGATCCAATGGCACTGCAGCGCCTCAAGGAGGCTGCAGAGAACGCCAAGAAGGAGCTCTCCAGCGCTCAGCAGGCACAGATTAACCTGCCATTCATCACCGCAGACGCATCTGGTCCTAAGCACCTTGACTACACCCTGACTCGTGCAGAGTTTGAGCGCATCACCCGCGATCTTCTCGACCGCTGCAAGGCTCCTGTAACCAAGGCACTTCAGGATGCAGGCCTTCAGCTCTCCGATGTTAGCGAGGTCATTCTGGTTGGTGGCTCCACTCGTATGCCAGCTGTCCAGGACCTGGTCAAGAGCATGACCGGCAAGCAGCCTAACATGTCCGTCAACCCAGATGAGGTTGTTGCAGACGGCGCAGCTGTTCAGGGTGGCGTTCTTACCGGCGACGTCTCTGGCATCCTGCTGCTGGACGTAACTCCACTGTCCCTGGGCGTTGAGACCCTCGGCGGCGTTGTTGACAAGGTCATCGACCGCAATACCACCATCCCAACCTCCAGCACAAAGGTTTACTCCACCGCAGCTGATAACCAGACCTCCGTTGAGATTCACGTCCTCCAGGGCGAGCGCGAGATGGCTTCTGACAACAAGAGCCTTGGTAAGTTCAACCTTACCGGCATTCCTGCTGCTCAGCGTGGCATTCCTCAGATTGAGGTTACCTTCGACATCGACGCAAACGGCATCCTGAAGGTCACCGCTAAGGACAAGGCAACTGACAAGTCCCAGGAGATCACCATTTCTGGTTCCACCGCTCTGTCCGACGAGGAAGTTGACCGCATGGTTAAGGACGCAGAGTCCCACGCTGAGGAAGACAAGAAGCGCAAGGACGAGATCGAGGTCCGCAACCAGGTAGACTCCCTGGCATACAGCACCGAGCAGACCGTCAAAGACCTTGGCGATAAGGTCCCTGAGGATCAGAAGAAGGCTGTTGAAGAGGCTGTTGCTGAGGCAAAGACCGCACTTGATGGCACCGACATTGAGGCAATCAAGAAGGCTGGCGAGAAACTCACTGAGGTTGGTCAGAAGCTCGCAGAGATTGTCTACGCAGACGCTCAGGCTCAGACCGCAGGCAACAACGGCGCAGCAAGCAACCCTTCTGAGCCAGACGTTGTTGATGCAGACTACGAGGTTGTCGACGACGATAAGAACCAGAACTAATCTGAGTTTCTCGGCATATGCGCTTGGGTAACTTGGTGCAGTAGCTGGTAGACAATGTGATATGACTCGGAGGCGGCTGGCGGAAACGTTTGGCCGCCTTCTACACATAGGGAGGTGATGGCAGTGACAACAGAGAATCAGAACAAGGTTGACACTACCTTTGATAACGAGAATAACGGTGATGAAACCGTAGGTGCCGTTGGCGTTGTGGGTGATGGTTCCGCAAGTCAGACGCTTGATGGCAACGGGTCCGCTGCCAACGGCGCAGCTGGCGCGACGGGCGCAGGCTGTCCGATGACCGAGGAAGAGATGATTGCTGAAGCAATTCGTCGTGGAGAAGAGACGGCAGAGGCAGAGATTGCAGCTGACGCCCAGCGTGCAGCTCAGGAGCGCGACCGCCTGCAGAACGAGCTGGACTCGGTCTCTGACCAGATTGAGGCAGCTAAGCAGCAGGCAGCCGAGGCAAACGATCGCTTCTTGCGCCTGCAAGCTGACTGGGATAACTACCGTCGTCGTACCGCTCAGGAGCGTCTTGATGAGCGCCAGCGTGCAACAGAGAAGCTGGTAGTTGATCTTCTCCCTGTTATTGATGACCTGGAGCGTGCAATTGAGCATGCGGACAACTTGACCGACCCTGCAGCTCAGCAGTTTGTTGAGGGCGTCTCCGCAGTGTGCAACAAGCTTGTGGGCGTCTTGAACAAAGAGGGTGTTGAGGTAGTTAACCCTGTGGGTGAGGCTTTTGATCCTCTATCTCATCAGGCAGTGAGCCAAATTGAGGACACCGAGGCATATGATGAGACCGTTGCTCAGGTGTATCAAAAGGGCTATCGCATGGGCGGCAAGGATATTCGTACTGCGATGGTTGTTGTTACCCACGGCGGCCCAAAGCGCCCAGTAGAGCAAGAAGACGTAGATGGCGCTGAAGCTGCAGATGATGCACCCGCTGACAGCACAGCTGCAAACGGTACAGCTGAGTAAACAAGGTAGTTTTAGAGAGGAGGCCGTGCTGAATGGCAGGTAGTAAAACTTTTTATGACGTTCTTGGCGTGAAGCGCGACGCCTCGAAGTCTGATATTCAAAAAGCGTTTAGAAAACTTGCAGCTAAATACCACCCTGATAGGGGTGGCGATGAAGCCAAGTTCAAGGAAATCTCGGAAGCGTACAACACGCTCTCTGACGATAAGAAACGCCAGGAATATGACCAAATGCTTGCATTTGGCGGTATTCCTGGAGGTGGATTTGGCGGTCGCCAGGGTGGGTTCACCTATACCACCAACGTAAACGGCGCCAACTTTGCCGATTTCTTTAACGGCTTTGGTGGCGGTGCAGGCGCCGGAGCTGGCGGTTTTGACTTTGCCGACATCTTTGGTGGGCGAGCAAACCGTCCCGTTGCAGGCAGTGACCTTACTATGTCCGTAAACGTATCGTTTGACGAGGCGTTTAAGGGAACTTCTCGCAAGGCAACGTATCGCGTGCCTTCAACTGGCGAGGAGCAGTCGCTGACCATCAAGGTGCCAGCCGGTGCTTACGATGGCATGAAGCTGCGGTACAAGAAGCATGGCGAATACGGCGTTAACGGCGGTCCACGAGGCAACCTTGTGGTTACCATTAACGTTGCAGCTCACCCGGTCTTCTCGCGAGATGGCGCTGACGTGCGCATGAAGCTGCCAGTGAGCATCTATGAGGCGGCTTTGGGCACCTCGGTTGACGTGCCAACGCCTGACGGAACTACGGTGCGACTCAAGGTTCCCGCAGGTACACAGAGCGGAAAGACGTTCAGGTTCAAGAACTTGGGCGCTCCTCGCGTAAAGGATCCTGCAACTCGCGGCGCGCTGTATGTTTCGGTGGACGTCAAGGTTCCAACAAAACTTTCCAAGAAGGAGCGAGACGCTCTTCAGGCGCTGCTTGACGCCGACGAGCGCAGCTACCGAGAGGAGCGGTAATGGCTCGAAAGAAGGATGACGGTCGTAACAAGCCGCTCTACATGATTAGCGTTGCGGCCGAGCTCACGGGCATGCATCCGCAGACGCTTCGTGTGTACGAGCAGAAGGGCCTGATCAACCCCGGCCGTTCCAGGGGCAACACGCGCCTGTATTCTCGCGCGGACATTGACCGCCTTAATCTTGTCTCAAAGCTGACGGACGAGGGCATCAACCTCGCTGGTGTTGTGCGCATTTTGGACATGCGTGAACGAGCTCTCGAGAAGGACGATCTTATCGATGAGTTGCGTGAACGCATTCGCGTGCTTGAGGATGAGCTCCACGAGTACCACATGCGCGAGCGCATCACCTCGCTTGTTCGTTATAGCGAGACCAGCCCAGAGATGGTGATGCAGCGCCTGCTTGGCATGCCAAGTTCTGCTCCTTCTGACGCTAACACTGCCGAGGACAATTCGGCGCAGCCAAAGGAATCGTAAGACAACGAGGCAAATGCTACTAGTAAGATGACCAGCTTCCTGCGTGTGCACGGGGAGCTGGTTTTTTGTTTGGTTACCATTTACCGAATACCGAATACCGAATACCGAATACCGAATACCGAATATCACATGCAGTCATAACCTTTTTAAAACGAAATCTCTTTTAAGGGAGATGGCATGCTTAAATACCTTTACGCTCAGCAAAAAAGCAAACTATTTTTCTTTGTAGTTTTCTCTCTTTTGAGCAGCTTGTTTGAAATTGCGCTTTCATTTGTAATGCTTCAATCTGTTAACCTTGCCATGGATGGTAATTTGTCGGACGCATTGAATGATGGGCTCTGGTTTGGCCTCTATATATTCTGCTATTTTATTGTCGACTTGATTTGCAGGCGTTTGCGCTGGTCAGTTATACAGGGCTGTCAAACGCATCTGCGTGATGAGCTGATAAAAAAGATATTCAGTCGTTCAATTCCTGAGTTTCACTCATTCAATACAAGTCATTGGCTCTCGATCCTTACTAACGACCTTGATTTACTTGAGGAAACATATTTCCGCGTCTTTATTGATCTCTTGATAGATGTCTTTTCTGGTGTAGTAAGCCTAATAATTTTGCTGTTTATTTCGCCGTGGCTTGTACTGTTCATTTTATGCATGGTAGCTGTGCAGATGTTTGTACCTAACACAATGTCTGGAATCATTTCTAACAAGCGAAAAGCACAATCTGAGTCAGCTGAACATTTTATTGCTACAGCAAATGAGCATCTTGAAGGGTTTGATTTGCTTAGAAGCTTTCACCTAACAGAGGCTTCGCGGGTTGCCATGAGCAGCGCGAATCAGGCTTGGGAGAAGCAGAAATTTGGAGCTCGTTACTTTAGTTCTTTGGCACGTTTGCTTTCATTTACTGTGGGTCAAATTATTTACATTGGAATTTATTTTATTGGCGCCATTCTTACCCTTAATGGATTAATGACAGTAGGAATGATGGTTGCGGCATCTCAACTTGTTGTCTACATAGCAAATCCTATTCAAAACATAAGTGATTCAATTACTGATATGAGAAGCGCAAAAGAGATAATTACTAAAATACAAACGCTTCTTAATGAAGCCCCAGCTACAGAAAGTGGGGCAGAAAATACCCCTGAGCGTTTTACAAATCTAACGGTCAATCATGTTTCGTATGGCTATGACAAGGACAAATTAGTTTTATCGGATATTAGTTTTAATTTGGAACGTGGCAGAAAGTATCTTCTTGAAGGAAGCTCGGGAAGTGGAAAAACAACACTAATCAAACTGTTAACGGACGCTTTGAGTCCAGATAGCGGAGATATTTGCTTGGATGGCGTGCCAATCAAGCAATTCAAAAGTGAGCAATATGCTCGATTCATAATCCCTTGCTCTCAGCAAACATTCATTTTTAATGCGACTATCAGGGATAACGTCACGTTGTTTTGTCATGAGTTTACCGATGAAGAAATTATTGACGCTATCAGCAAGTCGGGCTTTTCTGAGATTCTTACCAGATATCCAGACGGAATTGATCATGTGATTGATCAAGCCGGAAGCAGTCTTTCTGGTGGAGAACGACAGCGGTTGGCTCTTGCACGAATCTTTTTGTTTAAGCCACAAATTGTGATTTATGATGAGAGCTTTGCCCACTTGGATTCCGATTCTGTTCAGAGCCTCATTGAGTTGATCTTAAAAGATGATGAGAGAACCGTTGTTATGACATCTCATCAAGTAACTCCAGAAATAAGAGAGCGCTTCCACTCTCTCGTTCTAAAAGACGGAACCATCCAGTCGGAAACCGCTTAGCTTTTTGCTTCTTGACCTAGTTGTAATATGTGAATACAATGATATAACTAGGTAAAGGAGGGGCTATGGACAGTATTGTAACCGCCCGTGTTCCTGTTGAAGTAAAAAATCAGGTTTCTGAAGTTCTTGAATCGCTTGGGTCAAACACCACCAAACTGATTAATGCTGCTTTTGAATATGTGCTGGTAACAGGCAAGCTTCCCGATGCCCATGGGAGTGCTGCGTCAGAACTATCTGCCAAAGGATCTTCTCGCCAATTGAGCGAGAAGGACAAAGAGCAGCTTTCGGCACTCTTTGGAAAGATTTCAGTTCCTGCACCGGCGTCGTTCTGGAATGATTTGGGCGACAACACCTACAAAGAGGCAATCAGCGAGTGGAGGTCAAATGACTATGAAGCTCTTGATTGATACTAACGTTTTACTGGACGTCTTTTTGTGTAGGGAACAGTTTGTTGCTGATGCAAAAAAGCTTTTTATAATGAAGCAGTTTAGAGATGCCGAGTTGTGGATAGCAGCTCAGTCATACACAGATCTCTACTATGTAGGCGCTAAGGCTCATGGCTCTGCTCGTATGCAAGAAATCCTTAAAGAAGTATCTCCGCTGCTTAACGTATGTTCTATTGATGGAGCGGATATTTCAAATGCGCTGTCTGAGCAGTGGGAAGACTTTGAAGATTGTCTTATTTGGCGCGCAGCAAAAAAGATAAAGGCAGATTACATTGTCACTAGAAATGCGGCAGATTTTGTTCGCTCGGATATACCAGTGCTTACACCTGCCAAGTTTTTCTCGACAATAGAAGCCGAACAAAATCTGGTCTATGAAGAGGCTGAATTTTAGAGGCAAGAAGACGCGGGGTAGGTCAGCAAAAGCTTAATATTTGGCTGCGAAAAAGCTCAGCATAGTGCGATAAGAAAATCTACTACAAACACACTTAGATATGTATTAAAAGTCGTGCTTGGGGGTATATAGAATCCGATGAAGATTCAGTCCCCGGCACGATTTTTGTTTGGGGTAGGAAGGTGATTTTATGAGACTAGATAAATGGGCTGTAACCGCCCAGGAAGCACTGCAGGCAGCTCTTGGTATTGCTGGTGATGTAGAGGCTTCCGAGGTTGCACCAACGCACCTGCTCAAGGCACTACTGGACAGCAATGAGCGCAACCTGCGTTCTATCTTGGAGAAGATTGGCGCAGACCCTGACACCATTGCTACGCAGGTAGACCAGGCAATTTCAAAGGCTCCAAAGGTAAGTGGAGCACAGATTGGCATTGGCAACGACCTTCTCAAGGTTATTAACGAGGCCGAGAAACTTGCCACTAAGCTGGGCGATTCCTACGTTACCTCTGAGCACCTGCTCACTGCGCTGGCAAATGACAACACCGACGCAGGTAGGATTCTTCGCGACGCAGGCGTTACCTCTAAGCGCGTAGAAGAGGTCTACAACGATCTTCGTGGCGATGAGCGCGTAACTTCTCAGGACGCAAAGCCGCAGTTTGAGGCCTTGGAGCAGTACGGTCGCAACGTGACCGATCTTGCTCGTCAAGGAAAGCTTGATCCAGTTATTGGTCGTGTCGAAGAGATTCGTCGTACCATTCAGGTCTTGAGTCGTCGCACCAAGAACAATCCTGTACTCATCGGCGAGCCTGGCGTTGGTAAGACCGCAATCGTGGAAGGTCTAGCAGAGCGCATTGTTTCTGGAGACGTTCCAAGTACTCTGCGCGACAAAGAGCTTGTTGAGCTTGACATGTCTGCCCTGGTAGCAGGTGCAAAATATCGCGGTGAGTTTGAGGACCGCTTGAAGAGCGTGGTAAAAGAGGTGGCCAAGTCTAACGGCCAGATTATCCTCTTCATCGACGAGCTCCACACCATCGTAGGCGCTGGCGCTTCCGAGGGCTCAATGGACGCTGGCAACATCTTGAAGCCAGCACTTGCCCGTGGTGAGCTCCGCGCAATTGGTGCTACTACGCTGGATGAATACCGCAAGTACATCGAGAAGGACGCTGCTCTTGCACGTCGTTTCCAGACCGTGCTTGTCTCCGAGCCTACTGTTGAGGACACCATTTCTATCCTGCGTGGCCTTAAGGAGAAGTACGAGCAGCACCACCGCGTTCGTATTACGGACTCTGCTCTGGTTGCAGCAGCGGACCTCTCTAACCGCTACATTTCTGACCGATTCTTGCCAGATAAGGCAATTGACCTGGTAGATGAGGCAGCATCAAGGCTTCGCATGGAGCTGGATTCCATGCCAGCAGAGATTGATGCGGTTGATCGTCAGCTCACTCAGATGCAGATTGAGGAGCAGGCTCTGATGAAGGAGGAGGACGCTGCTTCAAAGGAGCGCCTGGAAAACCTCCGTGCAGAGATTGCAACGACGCAGGAGAAGCTTGATGGTATGAAGGCCAACTGGCAGAACGAGCGCGGGGCAATTGACCTGGTACAGGACTTGAAGTCCCAGATTGAGGACGCAAAGACGCAGATGGAGCGCGTGACCCGCGAAGGTGATTTGGCGCAGGCATCCGAGCTTCGTTACAGCACTATTCCAGAGCTTGAGCGTAAATATGATGAGGCAGAAAAAGCCCTTCTCGCCAAGCAGGAAGACGGTGGAATCCTCAAGGAAGAAGTCACCACGGACGAGATTGCCGAGGTAGTTTCTTCGTGGACTGGCGTGCCTGTTTCTAAGATGATGCAGGGCGAGATGGACAAGCTCAAGAACCTTGAGGACCAGCTCCACCTGCGTGTCATTGGTCAGGACGACGCTGTTTCCGTAGTTGCTGCAGCAGTCCGTCGTTCTCGCGCAGGTCTGGCAGATCCAAACAAGCCTCTGGGCAGCTTCTTCTTCCTGGGCCCAACTGGCGTAGGAAAGACCGAGCTGGCAAAGGCGCTGGCAGAGCTGCTGTTTGACGACGAGCGCTCGCTGATCCGCATTGATATGTCTGAGTACATGGAGAAGTTCTCGGTTCAGCGACTCATTGGTGCACCTCCAGGATACGTGGGTTATGACGAGGGTGGTCAGCTTACCGAGGCAGTTCGTAGGCATCCATATTCCGTCATTTTGCTGGACGAGATGGAGAAGGCTCATCCTGACGTCTTCAACATCTTGTTGCAAGTGCTGGATGATGGTCGCCTGACCGACGGTCAAGGTAGGGTAGTGAGCTTCAAGAACACCATCATTATCATGACCAGTAACGTTGGCTCACAGTTCATTGCTGGTGCCGGCGCAGAGGGCTTCAACGAGGAGTCCAGAAAGCAGGTCATGGAGGCGCTGCGTAGCTCCTTCCGTCCTGAGTTCTTGAACCGTATCGATGACGTGGTAATCTTCCAGCCTCTGGGTCTTGAGGACATCGAGCGCATCGTGGACATTCAGCTCAAGGATGTTCGTAGCAGGCTTGCTAACGAGCGCATGACGCTGGAGCTTTCCGAGGCGGCAAAGCAGTCGCTTGCTCTTGACGGTCTGGATCCTGTTTACGGTGCTCGTCCTCTGAAGCGCCTCATTCAGCGTCGCGTTGTCGACCAGGTAGCAAACTTGATTATTGCAGGTGAGCTGCATGAGGGCGATACTGTTCTGGTTGATACTGACGAGAACGGCAACTTGGTTGCTCGCAAGAAGTAAGTGAGGCTGCACATGTGCGACGAGGCAAACAGGGCCGAGAAGCCCGAGCTACAGGCCGCAGCACGCGAGGACGCTGCAACGGCTGCGCCGCAGGTCACAGCTGCTGCAACGACGAAACCGCAGGTCACCGCGCAGCTAGCGGCGCACAAGGCCGCGACGCGCAAGGACGCCGATTCCAAGAAAGCGCAGGTTGTTGACCTGGAGTTTGCTCGCGCGGAAAACGAGGACGATGACGGATACGATCCGTACTCCGATCGTCGCCCCGTAAGCGAGCCTCTCTTTGAGCGCGATCCCTGGAGCTAGACGGGTTTCTCGCCAGGTGCGTTCTTGCTGCGCGCTAAGCTCTACGAACAAAACCGCTGGTACACGACGTACCAGCGGTTTTTTGTGTGCGGCTTAGCGTTACGTTCATGATTGTGAGCCTGAAAAGTGCATCATGTCTGAGTAAACTTACTAAGACATGATGAGAAAAACCGGCAAATTGCTCAGACTTGGCGCACTTTTCCGGCTTGAATTCTCATTGCAAGTGCAACAACAAAAGACAAGGTAGTGACCCATGGGTCTACAATGGCGCTTACGA
>CALHQT010000020.1:0-4869 GCA_938038135.1 uncultured Atopobium sp. | reverse complement strand
GGAATGTAGCAAACGTGCGCCTTGCCCACAAAAGGCAAAATGTGATGCTCGCAGGTAGATGAGAAAGGAATGTCGCGAACAATAACCATCTCTTTATTGCCCTCTTCGTGGAACTGTTTACGCAGGTGAGCTGCAGGGTCTTCCTGCATGCCACCAAAGAGCTCTACGCAAGCACGAGCAACACGGTCTGGTGTATCAAGCAGACCTTCTCGCTCTGGATCCTCACCAATAGCAAGCAAAAACTCCTTGACCGCGGCTTTTACGCGCTCTTGGTCAAGCTCTTTATAGTTATTTTCCGCTGCCATGAGGCAACCTACCTTTCACTCTTATGCAAGCGTTCTTTGAGCTGCGGCAACAACATGGCGAGCAAGAATTGCCGTTGTCACGCTACCTACACCGCCAGGAACAGGAGTATAAGCACTTACCAGAGGAGCTACCTGCTCTGTATTAACATCGCCAACAAGCTTTTGAGCTGCTTCATCCCAGTTAATACCCACGTCAATGATGGTCTGACCATCTCTTACGTAGTCAGCCCCAATAAGGTGCGCACGACCTGCGGCCACAACCACAACCTCTGCCTGCTTAAGCGTAGCAGCAAGGTCCTTGGTCTTGCTGTGACACACCGTAACCGTGGCGTTTCTTGCGCTTAAAAGCGCAGCTACCGGACGACCAATGACGTTAGAGCGACCAACAACTGCAACAGACGCTCCCTCAAGGGGTACCTGGTAAAAATCGAGAAGCGCAAGAACTGCCTCTGCGGTACAAGGTCCCAGTGCACCAGGAGTTCCACAAAGTGTTGCCAGCAGCATGGAATCAGTTGCGCAATCAACATCTTTTTCTGGGACTAGATGCTGAAGCGCTTCATGCTCGTCAATTCCAGCAGGAAAAGGACGCATGGGCAGACAACCATGCACCAATGCGTCGACAGAAACCTGGTCAAACGTAGCATTTACCTGCTCTTGTGTAGCATCTTCTGGAAGCTCAATGGTCTCAACTTCAAAGCCTACCTTCTCTGCACGCGTATAAGCCGCGCGCTCATAGGTAAGGTCATCGCTTTTCTGCCCTATACGAACAATAACCAGCTTAGGAGTTACGCCTTGTGCGCGAAGTTCCTTGACCTCAGTGGCAAGTTTTTCAGTTATTGCTTTAGCAACAGGAGCGCCACGAAGCTCCTGCGACAGAGTCTCTGAGCTCATGTTATGCCTCCTGTCTCAGCTGTGCGCTCACCGCATCACTTACGGCGTCAGCTCGTGATACATAGGTGTCCAGAAGCTTATCTGCCTCATCAAGCAATGTTTGAGCATAGGCCGTATCATGCATGGAGCGCGTGTTTACAAACAACGTGTGAGAAGCTGCAATCAAAGCACCGCGCGCAAGAGCAGCACCGCAACCTACGTCGGATAAAAGCATACGAGACCCCTTGATAAGCATCTCTTCGAGAAGTTCAATGGACTCGCACACTTTTCTCATAACCTTCAGCGGAGGTTGAGCTGCTTCTTTAAGAGCATCCTCAACAATCTCTGCACGCTTTGGATCATCTTTAGGCACACTAAATGCGCTTGAAACCAGCAAGAACTGACGAGAATCCTCGTCCATAAGTTCCATGAAGTCTTGGCGGAGTGCCCCAGCTCGGGCAATGTATTTTGCAAGATCGTCTTCATGCTGAGCATAGGCAGGTTTTCCTTGTGCGTACACACCAGCCATTGAAGCCAAAGACACTGCAAGTGCCCCTACATAAGCGGCAGCACTACCGCCACCAGGAATAGGCTCTTTAGCAGCAAGGTGTTGAGCATAAGAGTCTGCACTATAGGTTGTAAACGCAACTTCTTCAGGTGAAGAGGGATAAGACATTAGAAAAGACCCACAATTCTTCCATCATCAAGAACATCAATATGCTCTGCAGCAGGAACCTTTGGAAGTCCCGGCATGGTCATAATAGAACCAGTAAGACAGACTACAAAGCCAGCACCTGCAGAAACACGAACTTCTCGCACGGTAATCTTAAAGTTTTCTGGAGCGCCCAATTTGGTCTGGTCATCAGTAAAGGAATACTGGGTTTTTGCCATACAAATAGGAAGCTCACCAAAGCCAAGCTCTTCAAGCTGCTGAAGCTGCTTGGCGGCACTTGGAGCAAATTCAACACCATCGGCGTGGTAAATCTTGGTAGCAATGTCAGTAATTTTCTGCTTCAAAGACTCTTTGACATCGTAAGCAAAAGTGAGCTGAGACTCAGTCTGGCAAAGGCGCATAACCTCTTCTGCAAGAGCCTGGCCACCCTTACCGCCCTTTGCCCAAACCTCAGACAGGACAACATTTACGCCACGCTTCTTGCACTCCTCCTCTACCAGAGCAAGCTCTTCAGCGGTATCGGTTGGGAATGCATTGATGGCAACAACTACAGGAAGACCGTAGACCGTCTGAATGTTGTCAACGTGGCGAAGCAGGTTAGGAATGCCCTCTTTAAGCGCCTCAACGTTTTGCTGGTTAAGGTCTGCTTTGGCAACGCCTCCGTTGTACTTAAGTGCACGAACGGTTGCCACCAGAACAACAGCCGATGGAGCAAGGCCAGTAGCTCTGCACTTAATGTCCAAGAACTTCTCGGCACCAAGGTCTGCACCAAAGCCAGCCTCGGTAACAACGTAATCTGCAAGACGCAGAGCAGTCTTTGTTGCCTCAACCGTATTGCAACCGTGAGCAATGTTGGCAAAAGGTCCACCGTGAACAAGAGCAGGTGTGTGCTCAAGCGTCTGGACCAAGTTAGGCTGAATAGCATCTTTGAGCAGCGCTGTCATAGCGCCCTCTGCATGGATATCGCTGACGGTAACAGGCTTGCGGTCATAGGTGTAGGCAATAACCATTCTGCCCAGGCGCTCTTTAAGATCTTTGATGCCGGAAGCAAGGCAGAATACAGCCATAACCTCGGAAGCAACGGTAATATCAAAGCCGTCTTGTCTTGGCATGCCGTCTGCAATGCCGCCAAGTCCGTCAACAACGTTTCTGAGCTGGCGATCATTCATGTCTACGCAGCGCTTCCACACAACACGACGTGGATCAATATTGAGACTGTTGCCCTGCTTGATATGGTTATCCAGCATGGCTGCGCAGAGGTTGTTTGCAGCGCCAATAGCGTGGAAGTCACCGGTAAAGTGAAGGTTAATGTCCTCCATAGGAACTACCTGAGCATATCCGCCACCCGCAGCGCCACCCTTGACGCCAAAGACAGGACCCAAGGAAGGCTCTCTAAGGGCCAACATGGCAGACTGTCCCAAGCTGGTCAAGGCATCTGCCAGACCAACTGAGGTAGTAGTCTTTCCCTCACCTGCTGGCGTTGGGTTAATAGCAGTAACCAGCACAAGCTTTCCGCGAAGAGGCTTATCTGCCAGAGCACGTGCATCAAGCTTTGCCTTATAGCGACCATAAGGCTCAAGCAAATCCTCTGAAATACCTGCGCGCTTTGCCACCTCAAAGATGGGAAGCATCTCGGATGATTGAGCAATCTCGATATCGGATGTAACCTCAGACATGTTGTTCCTAACCTAAAGTGGACTGTTTGCACGTACTAAACACATGATGCGGCTGTTACACCGCATCAAGTTTTACTTATGAGAAGTCAGCAATCTGCTGCTCAAGTTGAGCAACAAGCGTAGTAAGTTCATCTGCGCGCGCACGTTTCTTCTCGATAACTTCAGGCGCTGCCTTAGCAACAAATCCCTGGTTAGCAAGGGTGCGCTCCACGCCAGAGAGTTCCTTCTTTGCAGACTCAAGGTCTTTCTGAAGACGCTTGGCCTCAGCAGCAAGGTCAACAAGCTCACCAAGAACAACGTACATCTCAAGGCCAGCATCGGTGACAGAAACAGAACCAGCAGGCTTCTGAGGCGCCTCAGCAACCTCAAGCGAGCTTACGCGACCAACATTCTGGATGAAGGCTGCCTGCTCCTTCAGCGCTGCAACATCTTGCGCTGGAGCTTTAACCACAACAGCAAGGTCTGTCTTTGGAGACAGCCTATAACGAGCGCGAGAAGAACGAACAGCAGAAACAACGGTCTTAGCAAGCGAGAAGTTATGCTCAGCTGCCTCGTCAACAAAGCTTGCAAGCTTCTCTGGATCTGGCCACTCAGAGACCATCAAGAACTCTGCATCATGGCTCAAAAGACCAGATGCAGGAAGAGCATCCCAAACGCTCTCGGTAACAAATGGCATGGCTGGATGCAAAAGCCTCATGCTGACATCCAGGACAAAGACAAGGTTGCGCTGAACCTGCAGGCGCTGATCAGGAGTTCCGTCCAGAAGTCTGCCCTTGCAGAGCTCAATGTACCAGTCGCAGACATCATTCCAGAAGAAAGACTGAATATTGCGAGCATACTCACCAAAGCCATAGGTCTCAAGTTGCTCAGTTGTCTCTGCGACAACCTTTGCAAGGCGCGAGAACATCCATGCATCTTCTGGTGTCTCTGCCTTTGGCATGCCGGCAGTGTAGCCGTCAAGGTTCATCTGAACAAAGCGACTTGCATTCCAAATCTTAGTAACAAAAGAACGTGCCTGATCAGTTCTTGGAGACTCAATAAGCTCGCGAGTCTTCTTATCAAGAACAGCATCAAACTTAACGTCCTGGTTGTTAGTGATAAGCGTAAGCAGGTTATAACGCATTGCGTCTGCACCGTACTTAGCAATCAAATCCATAGGATCTACGCCGTTACCCTTTGACTTGGACATACGACTGCCGTCCTTAGCCAAAATGGTTGCGTAGATATAGACATCGTGGAATGGAATCTCTTTGGTGAAGTAGAGCGAACTCATGATCATGCGAGCAACCCAAAGAGCAATGATGTCTCGAGCGGTTACCAGGACCTGCGTTGGGTGGTGACCCTC
>CALHQT010000019.1:0-1453 GCA_938038135.1 uncultured Atopobium sp. | reverse complement strand
AGCTGACGCTAACACGCTGCAGAATCATAATCCCCCGCATATGAACTGCCTCCCATTTCTTGGACATAAGAAATGGGAGGTAGTTCACTCGGGCACTTTCTCAAACCATGTAACTGCTCGTTGTTCTGGAGTCATTACGAGTTCTCAATCTCGTTGAGTTTTGCATCAACCAATGTTGCCCCAAGGGTATTTTTGAAATGCGCAAGCGCAAACTGATGGTTCTCTGGCGTTAGCGACGCAACTGCTGGCTCAACAACCTCAATGTGATAACCCAGGTTGTAAGCGTCCACTGCCGTGTGCAGCACGCAGATGTCGGTAAGAACACCGGTTAGGATAACCGTGTTAATGCCGCGCTCCCTCAGACGAATATCAAGATCAGTTCCCGAGAAGGACGAGTAATGGCGCTTGTCCATCCAGAACACATGGCTGTCGTCTTTGTGCTGCTGATAGAAATCATTCAGAGGGCCAAACAGGTCTCTACCACTTGTGCCAATAATATTGTGAGGTGGGAAAAGCTTAGTCTCTGGATGGAAGCTATCCCCTGGATCGTGAGCATCAATAGCAAAGAAAATATAATCGCCACGATCAAAAGCGCACTTTGTAGCCTCATAAATTGCGTCTGAAATAGCCTGAGCTGGTTTACCCGCTGTCAGCTTTCCATCATCTGCTACAAAATCGTAGGTGTAGTCAATCGAAATCAAAGCTTTCTGCATATTTGGTCACGCTTCTTTCTTGAGCTCTATCGGAACAGCTAATAAAAAACTAGACGCCACCCATTGTACAGGTGACGTCTCTGTATTCCACGTTTAACACGTAAATGTTTTATGTGTATGTACTTGTCTCATTACCAAAGGCACACTTACTTCTTCTGAGAGATTATCAGGTCAACGTTTTCTGTCTTAGTGTCTTCCATGCTCTTACCACCTTTGATGTGGTAATACTCAACAACTGCATTTACCTCAGTCTGATCAGCAAGAGGTTTTTTCTGATAGGAATCGTTAATAACAAATGCAAAGACCCTCTCGCCGCTCTCAAGATAGTTGGAATCGTTAGCCCATACGGAATTCTCAGAATTATCTAACTTAAAGGTGCAATTTACCCAATTTTCAGATCTATTGATGATCTCAAAGACGTAGCCTTCAGAGTAACCATCTGGGGATTTAGCAATACCAACATACCTGACATAGAGATCGTCATTATCGATAAGAACCTTGTCAACCTCGGTCTTCAGCTTAAAGCGCATCTTGTATTCGCCCTTAGTAGAAGAGAAGTTATATGCAATAGTGCCCTTGTCTGCCATTGCATCAAAAGGCTTGTACTTAAAGCTGGAATAATCACCTGAGGTTTTAGTAACTTGCTTCAGGACTGCCTTGGAACCGTCAGAGCCCTCAACGGTCATCTGGCCTGAGGAATCAACGCTTGCTGTATAGCTTCCAGCATTGCCTGCAAGGGT
>CALHQT010000018.1:0-1687 GCA_938038135.1 uncultured Atopobium sp. | reverse complement strand
ATGCTTCGCAATAAGCTCATCGTGAGTACCACGCTCAATAATGCGACCGTGCTCCAGAACCATAATGGCATCAGAGTTACGAACCGTAGACAACCTGTGAGCAATCACAAAGACGGTACGGCCTGCCATCAGGGCATCCATGCCCTTCTCGATAAGTGCCTCAGTACGTGTATCAATGCTGGAAGTTGCCTCGTCCAGAATGAGAACAGGAGGATCAGCAATTGCAGCGCGGGCAATTGCCAGAAGTTGCCTCTGACCTTGGGAAAGGTTGGCGCCATCTGAGGTAAGTACGGTGTTGTAACCGCGAGGCATACGGCGGATAAATTTATCCGCGTTTGCAATTTTTGCCGCAGCGATGACCTCATCATCAGTGGCATCTAGCTTGCCAAAGCGAATATTGTCCGCGATGGTACCTGTGAACAGGTGTGTGTCCTGCAGAACAATGCCCAGTGAGGACCTCAGCGCAGATTTCTTGATGTCATTAATAGGAATGCCGTCGTAGGTGATGGTTCCACTGCGAACATCGTAGAAGCGGTTAATAAGGTTGGTAATGGTTGTTTTACCAGCACCAGTTGAGCCGACAAACGCAATCTTTTGGCCAGGCTTTGCAAACAGCGTAAGGTTTGCAAGAACCGTCTGATCATCGTCGTATCCGAAGGTGACGTCATCAAAGCGAACGTCTCCGGCAAGAGGGGTTTTCTCGCCAGATGGTTTGACCCAAGCCCAAGATTTCTCTCCAGACTCATAACCACTAACGCGCACCAGGTCAACCTTGCCCTCATCAACCTCGGGAGCCATCTCCATAACCGCAAAGATACGCTCGGCGCCGGCAAGAGCGGTGAGCAAGAAGTTGGAGAGCTGGGTGAACTGATTGAACGGCATGGCTGCCTGGCGAACAAAGACCAGGTAGGATGCAAGACTTGCAACATCCGCGTGTCCGTTTACCGCAAGCAGTGCGCCAACCACGGTAACCACAGCGTAATTGATATACGTCAATGAAACCGTGATAGGGACCATAGTTGCTGCATACGCCTGAGCGTTTGTTCCGGAGTGTCTGAGCTCTTCATTGACCTGTTGGAAGTCAGCAAAGTTGGCATCCTCGTGATTAAAAACTTTAACCACCTTGAGGCCGGAGATGGTTTCTTCAGCAAAACCGTTAAGAACACCAAGACTCTTCTGCTGCACCGAATAATGCTTAGACGAGCGCTTACTTGCGTAACGCGCATAAATCACAATTAATACGTCAAAGAGAATAGTAATGAGCGTCAGCTGCCAGTTAAGAACAATCAGCAGCACAAGTGTGCCAACCATCTGAATAAACGCCAAGACAAGATTGGCAAAGCTGTTATTAAGCGCTTCTGAGATGGTATCCACGTCGTTGGTAAAGAAACTCATGATATCGCCGCGGGTACGACGGTCAAAGAACCTCAGCGGCAGCGATTCTATGTGCTCAAAAAGGTCTCGTCTAATGTCAAAAACAATCCTCTGAGCAGCGCGAACCATAATTTGCGTGTAACCAACACTGGTAAGCGCGCCAATTGCATACACAACCGCCGTGAACACAACAAGGTTGGTGAATGTACTTACGTCTCCCCTGCCCACTGCGGCAACAACAGGTTTGATCATGTAGGTGCCCAGAAGCGCCGCTAAACCGCTGATAGAAACAAGAAGTGCCACCAACATAAGG
>CALHQT010000017.1:0-4890 GCA_938038135.1 uncultured Atopobium sp. | reverse complement strand
TTTGAGGCCAGTTACTACATAGCCAACCTCACCAACAGAAAGCTGGTCGACAGCCATCTCAAGAGGCCTCTTGGCGCCAACTTCCTCAACAAGAAAAGGCACAGAACCCTGCATCATAAGCAGCTGATCGCCGGCTTTGATTGAGCCATCAAAAACACGTACTGTAGCTACAACGCCTCTGAACTGGTCAAAGTACGAGTCAAGAATAAGCGCCTTAAGAGGTGCCGCAGGGTCCCCCTTTGGAGGAGAAACCAAATACACTAAAGCCTCAAGAAGCTCATGGATACCCTCGCCAGTCTTGCCGGAAACGCATACGGCATCATCAGCTGGGATTGCAAGAACATCCTCAATTTCTGCACGAACCTCTTCTGGACGAGCAGACGGAAGATCAATCTTGTTGATTGCAGGAACAATATCCAGGTTGGCATTCATGGCAAGCATAGCGTTTGAGACTGTTTGAGCCTCCACGCCTTGCGTTGCATCAACAACCAGCACCGCTCCTTCGCAGGCAGCCAAAGACCTTGAGACCTCATAGGTAAAGTCAACGTGGCCTGGAGTGTCAATCAGGTTGAACTGATAGCGCTCTCCGTCATCTGCGTCATACATGACGCGGACTGCGTTTGATTTAATGGTAATTCCACGCTCACGCTCAATGTCCATAGTGTCCAAGAGCTGTGACTCCATATCGCGTTCTTCAACGGTATGAGTAAGCTCCAAAATGCGGTCACTGATGGTAGATTTACCGTGATCAATGTGCGCAACAATAGAGAAGTTGCGAATATGTGAAGTATCCTGTGTATTCATAAGGAAAATAATAGCGTAAACTACCCCCTTCGTGCTATACTTCAACAGCTGCCTCAAACGTGTCTCAGCGAAGAGGCCTCACATAGTAAACACCGAAAGGAACCGCACGTGGCTAACATCAAGTCTCAGAAGAAGCGTATTCTCACCGCTGAGAAGGCACGCCAGCGCAACAAGGCTGTCCGTTCCGAGCTTAAGACTGCTATTAAGGCAGTTCGCACTGCTGTTGAGGCAGGCCAGCTTGAGGACGCACAGGTTGCAGCTAACAAGGCATCCCGCCTTCTTGACAAGGCTGCTTCTAAGGGCATCGTACACAAGAATCAGGCTGCTCAGCGTAAGAGCGGCGTTCAGAAGCTTGTTAACACCCTTAAGTAGTTCTTATCTACTTTTAAACTTTTTAAAACGGACTCCTTGGAGTCCGTTTTTTCTTACCTGAATTCTTTGAATCTACACATTTGCGACGCCGCACAGAGCAAAGATAAGCTTGGTCATTGTGGTTGTTTTATCTTCTCCACTCTTAAGACCACGTTCTGCATCTGCACAGAGGCCCAGAATATGTTCAAGCTCGCCATCTGCAAATTGACGCGCCCATCGTGCATAATTTCTTACTTGCCAGTCCTGCTTGCCCAAAACTGAGGCAATTTCCCGCTCTGTACCACGCTTAACCATAGACCTGGCGCAAATAAGCTCTCTTACGCGTCCAGTCATAAGTGACAGATTTCCAATAGCTCCCGATTCATCCATCTGACTGTAAAGCTCCAAAGCCTTTTGAGCATTTCTCGCTGATAAACTGTCGAGAAAATCCCACGGCTTGACCTCAACCACTCGTGCAACATGAGTTTCTACAAACTGAACGTCAATTGCACCAGGACGACCCAGCAGAGCTGCTAAAGATTTAACTTGAGAATCAAGCATGGTGGTATTATCACCAACACGACTTATAAGCTCATTGGCCACATTAATTGGGATTTGTAGTCCGTACTTTCTTCCAAGATCCCCAATGTATTTAGGCAAATCTTTTCTAGAAATTGCACCACAATTAATAACTGCAAGCTTACCTAACGCATCTACTGCTTTATAAAGCCTTGTAGTTTTTGCTAGCGTCTGTGCAGAAAGCATCAGTGTAGTAGTTGGATTAGGATTTTTTAGATACTCCACAAGAGCTTCTGATACAGACTTAGGCAATTTACCAGCATCATCAATAACAACAATTCGCCTAAAATCACCCATAGGAAGTGTTTGAGCAGAAGACAAAACAGATTCTGGAGTCAGCTCAGCACTTACAGAAATCTCATCAAGGTTAAACGTAATAAAACTCTGGTTAAGACGGCTTTTAAGCTTGTCTATAGCCCTCGCGCGCTTCATCTCGTCAGGGCCAACAGCCAAATATGCAGCTAGTAGCTTAGCCTGCTCCGCCATCTTTTTCCTCCTCTAAATCTGTATCTACTTTAGCATGTTGCACACTTACCCTAGGTCCATGTTCTCCGGGAAATACGGTGACGTCTCCATAATCTTTTGTGCAATAAAACCTTGCGCCAACACCCTCTAAGATATCCACCGCTTCCTGTTTAGGATGTCCATAACGATTATTCTTTCCAGCACTTGCAATTGCTACCTCGGGTTTTAGCGCACGAGCAGTTTCTGGATAAAGCGACTTTGCTGCACCATGATGTCCAACTTTTAAGAAATCTATATCGCCTACATCGCCTGCATCCACCGTCTCTTTTGTCTGATCTCTTTCAGCATCTCCCGTTAAAAGCGTAGTTAAGGTATTTTGCCCGTCGTTATACGTCACATAGAGCTCAACCGACGCATTATTAGCTTCTTTAGCTTTGTATCCCCTATGTGGCCACACAACGCGAATATGAAAGCGACCAACATCAAACTCATCGCCATATAAAACTTCATAGGAGCTGCTGCCGGAAATCCTCTGAATAGCTCTCTGAAGCTCAGGTTTTTCTTGTTTTGTTATTCCTTCTCCAACTAATACCCGACCTGCCTTCACCGAACCAACCATATACCTCACGCCACCAGCATGATCCTCATCAAGGTGTGTGAGCAAAATAGCATCAAGATATGAGATGTGTTGTCGCTCTAGAGCGTCATTAACCACATCTCCCACACTCGTGTCTACAAGCAGAGAATGCGCGCCGTCACTGAGCAATATGGCATCTCCTTGGCCAATATCCATCACACAAATTCTTGTTGGCGAAAAAAACTTCCAGTAGATACTTAACCCCAAAATAAGCATAAACACCATCAAACAAATGCCAGATAAAACTACTCTTTTCCCTTTTGGCCAAAACACGTAAAGAGCCACCATTGCTACAAACACAAGCAATGAAACTATCCAACTCATGTCAGTTAACGACACACTTGCAAAAGATCTTTCAGATAAAAAAGAAGCGAGGGTCTCTATAAACTGACCAAGAGAATCCACTAGAAAAAAAGCAATGCCTTGAACTGGCTTAAAGCCACTAAAAACTATTACTCCAATTCCAAATAGGCTCAGAAGAGAAAACAAGCTTGTAATTAAGGCACTTGAGATAGGTGCAAGTAACGAAAAGTGGCCAAAGTACATACATGAAATTGGAAGACATGAGAGCTGAGCGACTGTTGTTGCACACATAGTGTTACGTACATGAGAAAACGGTTTTCTCAAAACCTTCTGCACTATTCCATAGCCAGATACGTGAAAAGCAATTTTTGCATAGTACTGAGCAAGACCACCGTATATATTCATTCCAAAAATACAAGCTAAAGACAAGGTAAATGCAATGTTTACGCTCAGCTGTGGATCAACACAGAGCATGAGTAGAGCCAGAGTAGAAACAGCAGATAGTGTGTGTTGTTTCCTGCCAACACATTGCATAACGTATTTTTGTTCAACAAGAAGTATTGCCCTTATTGCAGACGCAGGTAATCCACAGAAAAGCGCGTAGCTACTGAGTAAAAATAAATTCACTACCCCTCTTAAAAGAGGTTTTATCGTTAGCTTTTTAAGAAAAGCGTCAATAAAGGTAGAGAGAATTACCATGTGACAACTAGAAATTGCAATGAGATGCATTAGACCGCAACGCATAAATATTCTAGGAATGTTAAAGCTATACAAGCTAGGCCTATAGGCACAAAGACCGCATGCAACTAACGCTCGGCCAAAGCTCTGCTCTGGTTGAAGTTGAGAAATACAGTTTTCTCTAAATTGGGCAACTTCTCCAATAATTCCCTCTTCATAGGTTTTTGAGTTCACCTTGGTTATCTGAATTGAACCAAGTACTCCTCTCTTAAATTGTTCTTCTAAAAACTCTTCATCTTTATACCGAGTAAACCTCCCTTCGCAGCACAGATGTGTTTCTCGTAAGAATGGTTCTTTGGCATATATGCCCACAAATCCAATACAACTACCTTGGTAAAAGACAGACGCCTGACCAGTCCATGTATGATTTTTATAGACTAAATCTCTTGATACGACTAATTCAAAATCGTGTATAGCAGTTGACTCTAAAAGATCTACCGATGCCATTTGACTGGCATATATAAAAGAAGACCTGATAAAGATAATTACAAGTGAAAGTAAAACCACTCCAACAGTCATAAGGCTGGTATGCGCGTACTTTACATACCAAAGTCCTAATGCCGCCGCCATGCAGCTTCCTAAAATCTGAAGCAAAATAGTATCAAGCATTACGTTTCTTGCGATAAAAACATGCAGCCATACGCAAACAAATAGCAAGACACAAAGGCTATACGGAATAAAAGGCCTAGTGGGTTGTTCTATCACCTTAGACACGAATATTGTCCTTGAGCTGATCAAACTTTTTCTGGCCAATTCCAGAAACACGCATCAAATCTTCAGTTGTTTTAAAAGGTCCGTTCTTTTGTCTGTCTGCAACAATTCGCTGAGCTAGCCCTTCTCCCACACCTTGAAGCTTGGTTAATTCTTCTACAGTTGCTCGATTAATATCTACAACTGTCTTTTTATCTCTCTTCGTATTTGTTTGCTTATTGCTTGTGGCTTTGTTTTGCTCTGGCTGTGGAATCTCTGGTGGCGGCTCTTCTCCCTTTTTAGGAATATAAATTTTTTGACCA
>CALHQT010000016.1:0-26671 GCA_938038135.1 uncultured Atopobium sp. | reverse complement strand
CGAACACACCTATGTCAGATAATCTGTCAAAAAGACGTATACATTACGCCAAAAATAGCTAAGGCATGCAGATTATCTTCATTAGGTGTGTAATATGCCCGTAATTGAGCAGAATATCTGCCATAGGTGTGTTCCTTAAGTGCGAAATTTATCGATAGTTAAATTTCTTATATATACATATTCATTTTCCAGCATATTAATTGAAGTTTATGCATAGAAATGTATATCAAGTAGCGAGGCTCTCTAAATGTCAGACATTGAGCCCTGGTCGTCCGATTAACTTGACTAGAAACATGACAATTCTTCAGCGAGGCGCGGCTAAGCTGCACCATTTTGTACGCCAAGCCAAAGAAACCGACGCTGACACGCCGCAACAAAGAAAAACCGGCAGTACAAAGCTGCCGGTTTGGAATCAATGGTGCCCCCGGGCCGATTCGAACGGCCGACACCCGCTTTAGGAGAGCGGTGCTCTATCCCCTGAGCTACGAAGGCATGTGGGATATTCTACTCACGTAGGCTCGCGTACGCAAATCTCGCCAACGCTTGCGGCGCCGGCAGCAGCACGAAGCTGCTACTTGCGACGAGCCTTGCGCTCAGCCCTCTTTCTGTCGTACTCAGCCTGACGCTCGAGGTAGAAATCGTTGAGCTTCTTATCGGTCATGCCAGCAACCTTAGCCTCGATCTTCTTGCGAAGAGGACGCATCTTAAAGAAGCTGTAGACAACCGAGCCAAAGATGCAGAAGTAAGCAAAGACCAGCATGATGGCAGAAATCATACCAACGCCGGTGTTCAGGTCTCTGGACTCAGGAACCATATACGAAAGCACCAGTGTAATGATGGTTGCAACAAAGCCAAGACCTAGGAAAACCCACCAAACGCGCTCGGCACGATGATAGTCTGGATCCGCGCGCAGCATAGCCTCAAATCCACGGCTGCGAATATCCTCGCGCTCGCGCTGGCGAGCACGAGCAGCACGCTTCTCCTCTTTGCTCTTTGGAGCACTGGAGCCAGAGCCGGAGCCACTCACGCGTACAGACGCAGCTGCCTCTCGTACTGGTTTAGCAGTGGCAGCAGATTTGCGACCAAAAGCGGAATACGAAGGACGCTCAGTCTCCTCAGAGGTTTCTTTCTTTGAAAGGCTTGCGGTAGCCTCACGCGCTTCTTTGGTTGCGCCTGTAATGGTGTCACGCAGTGACATTGGTCTCCTTCAGTGGTACAAACTCAGTTCCCGTAATAATCTGGAATGCCGTACGATAACGCTCGGACGTGCCCTCAATGACCTCTTCTGGAAGATGAGGTGGCTCTCCTTGCATGTCCCAGTGGGCTTTCAGCCAATCGCGTACATACTGTTTGTCGTAGCTTGGCTGAACGTGTCCCTCAGAATAACCCTCAGCAGGCCAGAAACGGCTTGAATCGGGTGTAAGGCACTCATCAATAAGTGTAAGTTTTCCGTCGATAAAACCAAACTCAAATTTGGTATCCGCAATAATAATTCCACGAGTTGCAGCATATTCTGCAGCAGCCTTATAAATTGCAAGCGAGGCTTCCTTCAGCTGAGTAGCAACATCCTCACCAACAATCTCGCAGCAACGCTCAAACGAGATATTCTCGTCATGATCGCCAAGCTCAGCCTTAGTGGAAGGGGTAAAGATTGGCTCAGGAAGTTTAGAGGCCTCAGTCAGACCATCAGGCAGCTTAATGCCGCAGACGGTACCGTCCTGGTCATAGGTCTTTTTGCCAGAACCAGTAAGGTAACCACGGACAATGCACTCGATTGGCACAGTCTGTGCTTTCTTTACCAGCATTGCGCGGCCAGCAAGATACTCAGTGTAATCTGCAAACTGCTCAGGAGTCTGATCTGGCAAAACAGAAATCATGTGGTTAGGCAGAAGGTCCTTGAAACGATTAAACCAGAAAGCGCTGATACGCGTCAGAATTTCTCCCTTAAAAGGAATCTCATCTGGGAGGATAAAGTCAAAAGCACTAATGCGATCGCTCGCAACCATCAAAAGTTTGTCGCCACAATCGTAGATATCGCGAACCTTACCGTGCGAATCGGGACGAAGCTCAGCTCCAGCCACAATGACCTCACTTCTGCGCAAAGCGCGTTGTATTGCAGGACTTTTGATTGTACGGCAAAATGCCCAAAAATCGACCTACAACAAAGTATCTGTTACAGAGATATTATTTTGGGCAAGCAGAGGAAGGTGCAGCGAGAAGGTCGTGCCCTTTCCAAGCTCGGATTCTACCGAGATAGTGCCGTTATGACGGTCCATAATCTCTTTTGTGATTGCCAATCCAACACCAAGACCACCCGAAGCGCGCTCGCGGCTTTCTTCGGCGCGCCAGAATCGCGAGAAGGTCTGTGGAATGTCCTCAGGAGCAATTCCCATACCATCATCAGTCACGGAGATAACCGCATCGGTATCGTCAATCGATACGATTATGGCTACATGGCCTCCATCATTGGTGTAGCGGATAGCGTTGCTCAACAAATTGGTCAGGGCTTCTCGGATCATGTCCGAATCAATATCAACAAAACAATTGCCTTCGGGTGTCTTATCCACAAAGGTCAACGTGCGATTGTTTTCCTTGAAGAGCGTTTCTTGCACGGCAACAATGCTTGCCACCATTGCCACCACATTGACGCTTTCTGGGTTGAACTTTGTCTTTCCGTTCTCAAGTCTTGAGAGATGGAGCATGGCGTCTACCAGGCGAGAAAGACGTCTGCTCTCAGACACAATGTTTTCCAAGCGCTCTTCATCTGCGGGCAAGATGCCATCTTGGATTGCCTCAACAGTGGCCATGATAGCCATGAGCGGAGTTCTAAGCTCGTGTGCAACATCACTGGTCAGACGGCGTTCAAGCTTAATGTCTCTTTCGAGTGAAGACGCCATATCGTCGAAGGTTTCTCCCAGACGCCCCAGTTCATTCTCGCCACGGATGCCTGAGCGAGCCGCAAGATTGCCGCTTCTGATCTGGACAGCCGTCTCGGTAATACGGCGTACCGGCTTGGTAAGCGAGCGTGAAGCCAAAATACCAATCAGTCCAGAAAGTGAGATTGCAATGGCTGCAGCAAGACTAATTGCCTGGTAAGAGCCATTACGGAACGCAATGTCTCGCTGGGTCAGGAACGGCTCAGAACCAAACGTCCAAATTCTAATGCTGCCCACAGGCTCACCTTGTAGGTTTTGGACAACTGCATAAACCACGGCGTCACCCGTCTGAGGGCCAGATAATGCACTATTTCCACCAGGTCGACGAGCATTTGGTGCCGAGTCGTCATACAGAACCACGCCAGAAACATCTAAGACCTGGATACCAATATCGGAATTGGTTGCAGAGGCCTGACGTGCAATAGAGAGAACGTCGGCATTCCAGCCTTCTGCGCGCGCGTACGCCTGAGACATATTGAGCGCGGTAGTATCAACGGTGTTTTGTAGGTTCTCCCTGGTATAAGTAGTAAAACGGTTTTCCCAGACAATACCTAAAACAGAAATGAGCACCAATACTGTCATGACGGCAGTTAGCGCAAAGAACGCCGCCATACGGGTAGTAAAGCTCTGAGTACCAACGGGATCAGGCTTAATAGTTTTATAAGAACCCTCAGTTTCCGGAGGGTTCTTAAGAGAATTTGAGTGATGTTTCTTGAAGAGCGCCAAAGCTCTAAAGCTTAGGACTCGTGGCTAGCGTTGCCAGCCTCAAAGCGATAGCCAACACCGTGAACGGTGAACAGCCAGCGAGGATTGCGAGGATCATCGCCGAGCTTTGCGCGCAAGTTCTTGACATGCGAATCAATAGTGCGCT
Organism: uncultured Atopobium sp.; assembly: GCA_938038135.1. Taxonomy (GTDB): domain Bacteria; phylum Actinomycetota; class Coriobacteriia; order Coriobacteriales; family Atopobiaceae; genus Lancefieldella. The sequence continues at coordinate 22,864 of CALHQT010000016.1, read as the reverse complement.
CATAGCCCTCAAAGTCATAACCCAAGACCTTCTCGACAAGCTCCATACGTGTGTACACGCGGCCAGGATAGCGAGCAAGGGTGGTGAGCAGCTTAAACTCTGAAGCGGTCAGGTCAACTTCCTCGTTGTTGATGAGAATCTTATGACCAGAAATATCAATAGTAAGGGTACCGTAATCAAGCACGTCAACAGCAGTGTCTGGCTCAGAATACGTGCGACGGAACAGCGCGCGAACACGTGCCACTAGCTCACGTGGCGAGAAAGGCTTAACAAGATAGTCATCAGCACCAAGCTCAAGACCAATAATCCTGTCTTCTACCTCGCCTTTTGCAGTAAGCATAATGATAGGCACATTAGAGGTATCTCTAATTGCACGGCAAACGCGCTCTCCAGAAAGTTTTGGGAGCATAAGATCGAGAATTACCAGGTCAAATGCATGCTTTTCAAACTCTTCAACTGCACTTTGACCGTCGCCAACGCCCTTAACAACGTAATTTTCGCGCTCAAGATATGCTGAGACGGCGTCACGGATGACTTTCTCATCTTCGACAATCAGAATTTTCTTCTCGTCGGAAGCCATTGTCTCCCCTTTTCTTTTGCCCTGCATGTATGTGCGTATGGCACATTACGATTATTCATTAATTATTTGTATTCATTCTATCTCTATACCTACAAATAATCTACAAAGAAAAAACACGAACTGTCACGGAAGCCGGATATCCGCTGGTAGGATCCTTAACAGTTGAGTAGGTTACAAAAGAATCACAGTTGCCTTCTCGAGCAGGAAACTCTCCGTAATCAACGCTTCTATCCATTGAATAGAGCCAGTTTGCCGTTTGATTTTGCGTATCAACAAGCACGTAAGAGGCGCGGCTCTTAATTATGTAAAGGCTACCTTTACCTGCCGATATTGCATTAGGTTCACGCTCAATGACGTAAGGGTTTTCGCCTGAAGCAGGCAGGATATATGTTCCCATCTTGCCCAACAGACCGCCCGAGTCATAACTTGCTTCAACAGACACAATGAACTTATCGTCTACGCGACTTGCTGCAAAAGGTTTGACGGATTGAGGCATAACAAGCTGGTCAACCTTGGTTTTAAGGTTGTCTCCCAGCAGGTATGCTGTAACGCCATAGTAGGTGCCTTCGGAGGCGCGAACTCGAGGAGTGAGGGTAACTACTCCCTTTGAGATAGACGGTGCAGTAGCAAATCTACCTGGAGATTCAACGGCGTCCGTTCCCTCAGAATCCCCCACACGCCACACGTAGCAGTGCGAAGATTCACGGGTTTTCTCGCCAGAAGAAGCTGGTTGGACTAGCCAAACCACCTTGTCGTCTCCGCAGGCAAACGGAGCCGGATCCCAGTTTTTATCGGCCTTGTAGAGGACCTTTGCATCTCCAGTAAGCTTGCCGTCAGAAAATGGTGCGGCAAGAAGCTCCCAGTCAAAGGTTGTGGTGTCCACCTCAACCCATGCATAAACGGAGTCGGAGCAGCGAACGTCGTAAATTACGGCGGTGGTATTGTTCATCTGAGCCGCAGGAACAACGTCAACAACCTGGCCAGACGTCAGCGAAAGAGCAGAGCCCTTTACCATTGGCGTAGCAGACGCTCCGGCCGTGGTGACGGGAATCCAATTTCCATCGGCTGGATGCAACACGCTTCCCAAAGGAAGACTCCAGGTCTGGCTAGGTTGGGCAGAATACTCCGTCGAGCTATAGGAGTCCAGCACATTTGTGCCAGAAGACTCGTCAAGTACCAGCGGTTTTCCTGCATCTCCCGAGCCTTCTTGATGAGAGCAGCCAGCCGTGATGCTAATTGCACCCGCAACTACGACACCAGCCGCTCCCGTCTTAAAGAAGTTTCGGCGAGAAATGTTCCCAAACAGTGACACGATTTAGTCCAATTCAAGATGCTCAAGACGGTCAAACAAAACGTTTGAACGGGTAAGGAATGCGCGAGGATCAAAGATTTTATCAAGCTCCTCATGGCTCAGCGTACAGGCTGGGTCTGCCTCAAGAAGCTCCTGGTAGGATGGTCCTTCCTTGCACTGCTGAATATCTGCCCAGACCTTCATAGCATTGGACTGGACAATCTTGTATGCCTCTTCACGAGTAATACCAGTGTTGACCAGGGCAAGAAGAACCTTTGACGAGAAGAGCATGCCACGGGTCTTATTGAGGTTGGCCATCATCTGCTCTGGATACAGGACCATGCCATCAAGCAGGAACTCAAGCTTTGACAGCATGTGGTCAAGAGCAATAAAGCTATCTGCCTGGGCAACGCGCTCAGCAGAAGAGTGACTGATGTCACGCTCGTGCCAAAGTGCAACGTTATCAAAGGCAACCTGTGCGTTTGCCTTAACTACGCGGGACAAACCACAGATCTTCTCGGCAGTAATGGGGTTGCGCTTGTGAGGCATAGCGGAAGAGCCCTTCTGGCCCTTGCGGAATGGCTCCTCAGCCTCGAGGGTATCAGTCTTCTGCAGTGCTCGCATCTCAGTTGCAATGCGCTCACAGGTAGCGGCAACGGTTGCCAGAACACCGGCAAGGTACGCGTGGTGGTCGCGAGAAATAACCTGGGTTGAAAGAGGATCGTGGACAAGACCGAGTTTCTCGCAAACGTACTCCTCAACAAAAGGATCAATGGAAGAGTAAGTTCCAACAGCGCCAGAAATAGCACCATAGGCAACGTTTTTACGAGCATCCTTCAAGCGGTCAAGGTCGCGCTTAAACTCCCAGGCCCAACTACCAAATTTCATGCCAAAGGTCATAGGCTCAGCATGAATGCCATGAGTACGACCAACGCACAGAGTATCGCGCTCCTCAAATGCGCGACGCTTGCAGATAGCAGCGCAACGACGAACTGCAGCAATGAGCAAATCACACGCCTGTGTAAGCTGATAGCAAAGAGCGGTGTCGCCCAGGTCCGTTGAGGTCATGCCGTAGTGAACCCAGCGACTTGGCTTAAGCTCACCCTCTGGAACCTTGGCATCAATGTAGGAGCCCATATTGGTCAGAAAGGCAATGACGTCGTGGTTGGTAACGGCCTCAATCTCGTCTACCTCAGCGCGATTAAACGCAGCGTGCTCACGAATCCAAGCTGCCTCTTCGCGAGAAATGCCAATAACACCAAGCTCAGCCTGTGCTTCGCACGCAAGGACTTCAATCTCCTGCCAAACGGCGTACTTGTTCTCCAAAGAAAAGATGTGGCCCATTTCTTTGCCGGTGTAGCGATCTACCACGATGAGACTCCTTCTGCTCGTAAAAGAAAAGGTCGGGTACCACTATGGTACCCGACCTTTGAATTACCTGGTGGGCCGTTAGGGGTTCGAACCCTAGACCTTGGGATTAAAAGTCCCCTGCTCTACCAACTGAGCTAACGGCCCATTATCGGGCGTGGCAATTTTACCACGCAACTAGGATAGTGTAGCAGTTTACTCCCATGCCCATTGTCCATTTACGAAAATTGGTGTTTCTTTTCCATCGGCAGAAATTCCCCAAATATTCAAATCGTCTGCACCAATCATAAAATCAACGTGCGTAGTGCTCTGATTAACACCGTGGGCCAAAAGCTCTTCTGGGCTCATCTCAAGGCCGCCCTTCAGGCACTCTGGGAAACCCATTCCAAGTGCTAAATGGCAGCTAGCATTCTCGTCATACAAGGTGTCGTAGAACAGAATGCCGCTCTGGCGAATAGGCGTGTTCTTAGAGATAAGAGCACATTCTCCCAAGTACTTACCACCCTTTTGAGAAACAATAGAAGTCAGAATGTCTTTGCCCTGCTCAGCGCCGTAGTCAACAACCTCACCGTCTTTGAAGGTAAACCAGAAGTTTTTAACAATCTGGCCGGCATGAATCAGAGGCAACGCAGAGTGAACAGTGCCGTTTACCTTGCGATAGTTTGGCGTTGTAAAGACCTCCTCGGTAGGAATGTTAGGGAAGAACAACGTTCCATCCTGAGTCTTTCCAGCGCCGCCCTCCCAAAGATGCCCTGGGTTCATACCAATAGTCAGATTAGTTCCATTTGAAGATTCATAACGAAGCTCTTCAAACTGATGAGAATTCATGAAGCGCTTGGTCTTCTCAAATGTTGCATTGTGGGTCTCCCAAGCACTCTGAGGATCTTCTCCACTTGCATGAGCAACGTCCAAAATTGCAATCCAAAGCCTGTAGATTGCCTCAGCCTCAGAAAGCTCTGGGAAAATTACCTTTGCCCATTCAGCTGCAGGAACACCAGCAATACACCAAACGTTTTTACCAAAGTCCATGCCGTTTCTAAAGACGTCGCACTCTAAGTTTCTTGCGCGAGAAACAGCAGCTGGTTTTTCTGGATCAATTCCCTTTAGACCATTTGGATTATCAGACGAGAGGAACAAAAATGCCGCACCCTGCTCTGCAAGGGAGTTAAGCTGCTCGATCTTCCAGCTTGGTGTCTTAGAGAGACTCGCTAGGTCAACGTTTTCGTACATAATTCTTGAGGACTCTTGATCGCCCCAAATAACTGTGACAAATTCTGCGCCAGTCGCATAAGCTGCTCGCTGAACCCTACGGGCAAAATCAGCAATCTCAATCGAAGCATTAATTACCAGCTGACTTCCCTCAGAAATTGCGCATCCCTTCTTTACAAGAAGCTCTGCGTATTTATCAATCTGATCAGACAGCGCATCAAGGGCAATCTTTACCTCTTGATCTGTCATAGGAATTTGTGCCATGTTGTTCCCTTCAACCATCAGTCCGCGTAATTCGAGTACTTAAGCACGCTCTATCAAAGATATATCCAAAATATTTCCGCTCAACTTCTACCCGAACAACCTTCTTCACAACGCCAAATTTCAATCTTGTCCATAAAAAGAGCCCCGAAGGGCTCTTGTATGTCTTTGGAGCGGGCAACGGGATTCGAACCCGCGGATGATGGCTTGGGAAGCCATTGCCTTACCACTTGGCGATACCCGCAATTGTGTAGATTTTATCACAGTATTTTTTGCCTTTTAATCGCTTGCTCGGCAACTAAATAAAAGTTTGATGAGTTGTTTTCTGCCTAGCTGCGCATATACAACAAATATGCGCCTACACAAATTTTCCTTGACAGAAACTGGACAAGCGCTGGTCAGAATAGGCGCAAAGTCACTCTTTAGCATGCTCTCCAACGAAAGGAGCGCTATGCAAAAGTACTTCTGGCGAGAGACCCCCGCACACCACTATCCCACCTCTTATAGACGCCTGCTCTCCACCCGACAACTCCGCCTTCCTCGGGCAAAGCTGCTTGGCGGAGATCCCGTCATGCCAAGCAGCTTCCCTTCCGTAGGACATGCGGGCCTGCGGGCGCGTCTAGCAAACAGGTTTTCTCGCAAACCTGAGGCTCCCCCATAAAGAAAAAGACCGGTGAAACACCGGTCTTAAAGAAGGCTGTTTTGTTGCAACACATTAGTTAACGCTGTGATGGAGCGCTGGGTTCTTAGCTAGGCACTCGTTGCAAATGCCTGTAAAGCACAGAGCGTAAGAGTCAATCTCTCCGCAAGAATCCTTGGTGAGATTGGTAAGGTCCCTCAGAACTGGTCCATCAACATCAAAGACACGGCCGCACTCATGACACTGGAAGTGGGCATGCTCGGTTGTTGTCGGATCAAAACGAGAGATATTATCGCCGGTATTAACAACCTGGAGCTCACCTGCGTCAACAAGCTGCATAAGGTTACGGTAAACAGTTCCAAGAGAGATGTTTGGTAACTCCTCTCTTACTGCTGCATACACACTATCTGCCGTTGGATGGTCATGGCGGCCTTCCATGTAAGTACGAATTGCCTCACGTTGCTTGCTGTAACGCACGATAACCTCATTAATTAGTAAGTGTTACTGATTACTGAATACGTTAACACTAATTGTCTATATGTTGCAACAAAAGCTCGCATTTATGCATTACCAATTATCTCCATATACACAATCTACCTCTGATTTTTCAGTTTGGAGGCACGTATGTTTATCACAAAATCCTCAAAACCTAAGAAGGAAACAATTGAACGAAGACACACTCCTTCTTCTGTCTTTCACTTCTGGTTTATCCCTCTGTTACTTGGAGCCCTTCTTCTCAGCCATTTTTTCTTAAAGCCTGCTCATAGGCTTGCTTTTGCACAAGAGCCCTCATTTATCGTTGCACAAAGAGAAGATTTTCCTGGTGGACAGCAAATTCCCATGTGGACTGCTAGCGATGGTACCTATCTTTACTGTGGAGATGAGTTCAATCACTATGGTGCCTGGCCAGGAGCAACTGGAAGTGTAATTGACCCGCAGTCTTATACAAAGCTCACCGCAGTCAACGGTACTCGCGGTGGAACGTATACAAATGAACAGCTTCGAGCTATTGATTACATCATCTATCACGGAGCTACCGCGTCCCAAGAAAAGGACGTGTATGGATATACGGGATGGAAGGCACGAGCCATTACGCAGTTTGCACTGTGGGCTGTTATGCGTGGTGAAGCCCATGCACTTGCGGTAAGTGTTCCTCAGGCAGAGCTTCATCAACCTATTGAGCAGTTCTATTCCGATGCTATGAACTACGCTCAAACCAACGGTGGTGGTCCGGAGAGTGGAGTTGCCAAGCTGTTTGTGCCTACAGGAGACAAACAGGTTCTGTTTTTCTTTGGACAGCAATCTGGCTCACTCAAAATTACCAAAAGTTCCCTATTGCCTGATGTCACCTCCAATAACGAGCACTACACCCTAGAAGGCGCTGTCTACGGAGTATATTCCGACGAGAGTTGTACCAATCTTCTTGGCAGTCTAACCCTTGATAAATCTGGGTCTGCAACACTCAATGAACTTCCTGTTGGAACGGTGTATGTAAAGGAAACCACTGCTCCAAAGGGCTTCCTTCTTGACCAATCTGTTCATGCTGTAGAAATAACAAACCAAGAAGAGAACACTCTCACGGTTACCGATACTCCTATTGGAGAGTTTGATCTACGCATTTCAAAACAAGACTTTGACCACAGCACTAGCCTCGACGAAGACGCTCGTTCTGAGCAGCAAAGCGCTTCTCCCCAAGGAAACGCAACGCTTCAAGGCGCACTTTTTAAAGTGACCTATAGCGGCTCTGCTGAAACAACACTAAGAACATGGGTTTTCTCGACAGATGCTCAAGGTTTTGTTTCTTTTGATGCAGACCATAAGGTTTCTGGAGATGACCTTTTTACTCTTGGCGAGAAACCCTGGCTTCCTCTGGGGTATTACCAAATCGAAGAAATTCAAGCACCTGAAGGCTATAAACTTCCAGAACATTCACTTCAAACCTGGAAGCTATCAAACCAAAATGGCAGCCTTATCTGGACAAATCTTTCTAGTGGAAAAGAGAATTCCTCGTCTGAGCACTCCTTTACCTTCAAAGACGAGGTAATAAGAGGAAATCTTAAGGTTAAGAAAATCGGGCATACTTCTCTAAGTTCACCTGATGGTTATTCTGAAGTAGGTGAAATGCCAAGTCTGAAGGGCGCCAAAATTGAGCTAACTAATAGCTCTGCTCAACCCATCTTCTACCAGGGAAAATGGATTGCTCCTCACGAAGTTGTCACCACAGTAGAAACAGACGAATCTGGAGAGGCGGCGGTTAAAGACCTTCCCTTTGGCTCCTATTCACTTAAAGAGGTTACGGCTCCAGCAGGATTCTCTCTCAACAAAGAATGGAACCCTACGGTTACCCTTACTTCTGAAGAGACTATAGAGGCTCCTGAGCTTATTGATGAAAGAGTTTCTCTACAAACGATGCTTGTGGATGCTGCTGGATCAAAAAATCCTGAATATACCGAGAAACTCAATCTTGTTGATCACATTAAATACGAGGGTCTTACCCCAGGAGAAGAGTACGAAATTACCGGAGAGCTCTATGAGACAAAACAGCTCCAAGAAGGTACAGCGGAGCCCATCGCTCGTGGAACTGTCCGCTTCAAAGCTCCTGCCTCATCAGGAGAAGCTGCAGTTCCTTTTTCTGTAAGGACCGCTTCACTTGAAGGTAAAGAAGTTACTGCCTACGAAACCATCTCAAAAGATGGTGAGAAAGTTGCTTCGCACACCGACAGTCACTCTAAAGCACAAACTATTCGTGTGACACCTAAGCCCCATCTTCCTGGAACAGCAGATAATGCCTACGCAGTTCCCCTTTTACTCGCCTTAGCAGGATCGGTACTTATTGGATGTGTCCACTTATTTGCAGCAAAAATAAGACGCTCCTTTTAGTTGAGCAGCCTTGCCTTAGCGCTAAAAAAGAAAGGGCAGAAATCTCTGCCCTTTCTTAAAAACTTACTCTAGCTAGTGACTTGTTCGTCTATGAGCGTCTAATAAGCTCAGTAACAAGAGCTGCAGCATCGGCACACTGACCAGCGTTAACGTTCTCGCGAACATCAGCGGCGGTACGGCTGAGTGCAGGAAGTCCATCCTCGTTTAAGCCCATTAAGGTAACGGAACGAACTGAATTCTGCATTGCAGGAGTTGCGTCAGTGGTTCCCCAATCAAATGTGCTCTGCTCAACATCAATGTGAAGATCAGTTGCAATAGTAGAAAGGAGTCGAGTCATTCTACGGTCAGCGCGGCGAACGTTGCCAATTCCTTCATTCTTAAGGATGGAGAGTGAACCAGCACCAACGCAGTCAAGGTTAATCAGGAAAGCACCACGAATATCAGTTCTATGCTTTGAGAGGAACTCTCTCATGCCTGCGTGATCAAAGTCAGATGCTCCAAGCGCAACAAACCAAATGTCATGTGCAATGAGTTCGTCATCAGAGAGAGACAGAACGGCATTACGAAGATCATCCTCAGAAATAGCGGCTGCATCTTCAGAGTCGGTCTCTTCACGATTCTCAGCAGATGGTGCTGCACCGCCCTTCCAGTCATCCGATGGACCGTCGTTGCGACCGAAGAGTCTAAAGGAGCGACGCTTTGCCTCAGGAGTCTTTGCGTCTTGTGCCTCTGTTAAACCCTCATCGGCTGAAATGGTATCGAATGGGCTCTCTGCATCTTCTGCCTCTGGAGTTGGCGCAGGTGCCTGAGTTGGAACATAGTGAGGAGCTGGCTCGGAAGATGGAGCCAGTGGATCGACGGCATCGCCAGAAGGATCAGGAAGATCAAAGAGGGACGCACGACGAGCAAAATCATTCTTGGCGTGGAGCTCATGTGTTGCTTCAGGCTGTACCTGCGTTGCATCTGCATCAGCGGACTCATGAACCTGCTTCATGGTTGCATTAAGCTCATCGTCAACAGAATCATAAGCAACGGTGTTGTCAGCAGCGTCCTCAGCCTGATTATCTTCTGTTGTTGCATTTACAGCCTCTGCAACATCCTCAAGAGATGCAGTCTGGCTTGCACCAGTAGTGTCATAAGCAACGTAGCTTACTTCGCAATCTTCAGGAAGAATGCCCAGTGAATTAAGAACTTCCTCGCCGTGGCGAACGCCTTCCACCTCATCAGGCTCTGGGATAAGTGCAGCTGCATCTCCTGCAAAATGATGAACAACCTCGGGTCGATGACCAGTAGGACGGACATTCTCGAGAATACCAAGAAGTGCTGCAACTGAAGACTTGTTGTTGTTTGCGCCAATAGTGCAAGGTGCAAAACGCTCTGCAATAGTTGCGACAGAAAGAACAACAAGTGGAAGAGCTGCAAGAATACCAACAATCCAGAAAAGGACACGAACTGGATCAGGGAGGAAACGAAGAATCTGAACAAACGTAGCAACAAACACTGCAACTACACACCAACGCGCATACCTCTGTGCAAGTGGTACGTACTTTGCTACAGGAGACTCAACAAGGAAGTTTGTATGTGGGGAGTCATAGTGAGCAACGATGACGATTGGACGGTTACCCTTTGCAACAAGCTCACCAGTGGCCTCGTGCTTAGCAACGACGTTCTGGCTTCTGATGGAAGATCCAAATGAACCAAGAATGTCATTACCAAAGTACTTGAGGCAAGTAAGTGCACCAAAGCCAGCAACAAGCAAAACACCAAAAGCAATAAGTGCTGCATTGACAGTGCCTGCAAAAATAACACCAATGAAGAGGAGAATTAGATAAATTGAATAACCAAGACTCTTAATAGACTTAGCATCAAATTCTTCAATGGTTGCCTCAAGCCCGTGAAGTTTCATTTCTTCAGCAATGGTTTGAGCAGCCTGAAGCTCCTCTTGGCTACCGGCAGGAGCAATATCAATCTGCTCGTCTAGATAGTCAACATAGTCATGTGTAATGGCCATACTGCGTCCTTCGTTGGCATGTCTTCTGACAGGTTTCATATATACGTCATTAGTATACGTCTTATATCGAAATATAGCGGTTAAAGTGTATTTTTACGTCCAAATTTAGAAATTCTGCACTAAATATCAAAAACTTTCGTATATGTTTAGAGAGATTTGAGTTCAGCTAGCAAAAAGCGGGAGGTGGATATGGCTCCAAACGATCAAACTCTAGGTAATAATGAACTGGGAGCCTGGAGGATTTTCTCGCTATTTATGCTGCTACTTCAAAAGGGGCCTTTGCCTTCGGCAGAGATTTATACGGCGATTTACTCGGATTTATCTACTGACTCTGCATTAAGAACGTTTTCAAGAGATCGCGCTGTTTTAAAACAACTCGGGTTTGCAATTACTGAGGTAAAAACAGGAAAAGAAAAGTCATTCTATCTTTCGGACTCGAATTTCTTTGATTCCTCGTACGACTTAAGCCCTGAAGATGCCAATCAGCTGCTTGTAATCTGCAGTGCAATTCTCACTGATACAACTTTTGTGTACCAAGAGAAATTGAGAAACGCGCTCTCTAAAATTGTGGGTAATTTTTATTCCTCGGACTCAGGCAAACCAGACAGCAAAAAACTCAGCGCTTCTTCCCAAAGCAAAGTCTTTCCTGTTCTATACGAATCACTCAGCTATAAACAACTGGTAAACGTCACCTATACAAATTCACAGGACCAGATTAAACAAAAGCGTCTGGGCGTTCTGGACTTCTTTGTTTCACAGGGACTTCTGTACTTTGTGGGGCAAGATTTTTCGTCCGGTACTGAGAGCGCTTCAATCAAAACTTTTCGCATTGACCGTGTCTTAGATGCTGCAATTCTTAAAGATGAGCACTTCTCCATTCCGAAAGCTTTTAATTCAAATGACTACAACCTGCTTGATTTCCAGCTCGGATCGCAGGCTGGCACTCTTGTTGCATTTGTCCCCAAAAACATACTCGCTGCTTTTGAGCATTTCTCGCAAGGTCAAGGGGATGTTGAGCTCCTCTCCAATGGCGCTTTGTGGACCGTTGCTTACGCCCATGAAAACACTGCTTTATCTTGGATTCTTGCTCATGGATTGATTCCAAGGTCTCCAGAGTCTCTTCTCGCAAAATGGAAAGAGTCTTTAAGCGAGGTTGCCAATGGCCGTTAAAAACACCTCTTTTGGAAGAAAAAACATTTCTTCAGCCGTCTACAAACTCGTGTTGCTTGCCGCTGCATTTAGAGATTCTTTTGACGCGGTTGAGTTAAGTGCGGTCCAGTCACGCTTTGACATCTCCTCAGAAGAAGCTGCTATTCTGATGGAGCTCTTGCAGCTTACGGACGAGAATGGCTATCTTCCCCTTCCGCTTACTGGAGATCAAGACACTTTGACACTCGTTGGAGAGTCTCCCTTTAAAACTCGCAGGGTTGTCTTAACGGACGAAGAAACGTTAGCGCTTAAAGAGGCTTTTACAACACTTGCTTTGCCTCAAGAAAGTATATTTTGGAAACTTCTGAAGTCTCCATATACGGCAGACTCTTCGTCAAATGATGCTTCAGCTCCGCTTGTCTCCAAAAGTCACTCTAAAGAAGTAAATACGTTCCTCACCTGCTCAAATGCAATTGCCGAGTCACAAATTATTTCGTTTGAGTATCGTTCTGAGATGGCGTATGTGGAAACTCAAAGCAATAAAGAAGCTGTAATCAGCCAAAGAAATGTTCTTCCCTATCAATTGTCATACGGCGAGAACGGCTGGCTTATCGAGGGAATAGATTTAGACCTCGAGCAGCAAAGGGTCTTCAGAGTCAATCGCATGAGCCGCATTGAAGCCCGCTCCGCTTCATTGAAGCAGTTAAAACTTGCAGAAAACGTAAAAGAATCTTCTACGCAAGAAAAATCGCAGTTAGTAGAGCTTATCTTTCTTGATAAAAGTGCTCTTACGCACTATTCGTGGCCGGGGCTTAAAACAGTTGGAAACCAGCGCAATGCCGCAGAGATTAAAGCAACTATCCCCTATTACGGCGGAACGTGGCTGCTACAGCGATTGCTTGCCCTTAAGGGAAAAGTAACAACCAAAGACAAGGCCGTGATGCACGCAATGCGCACTTACGCTGCGTCTTTACTTGCTGACGAAGAGCAGCTCTAAGCCAATCAGGTAATTACAGCTCTGCTAAGCGTCGTGTTCTTCTCGCCACTTGGCAATTTGCTCGGAGATGTCCTTTGTCAAGACACGCTGGTAGTTCTTGTTAGGCAGCGATTTCAAGAACGAGCTGCCATATCGCTTGGATACTAGTCTGGAATCGGCAAGCACCAAAACGCCCTTGTCATCAGCACTTCTAATAAGGCGACCAGCAGCCTGCTTTGTTGCAATTACCGCCTCTGGCAGAGAATAACGCCACCACGCACGATCTTCTCGTGCTTCACGCTCCTTGACCAGCGGTTCATTAGGGCTTGCAAACGGAAGCTTAGGAATTACTACGCACCTAAGCGTGTCTCCCGCAGCATCAAAGCCTTCCCAGAACGATTTAAGAGCAAACAGCGAGAGGTTCTTTTCGGCTAGGAACTTTTCACGAACACGTCGAGCAGAAGAAGAGCGCTCCTGGCAGGCAAGATTAAGTCCCTGCTCACTCAAGCGTGGCTCCAACACTTCATAGAGTCGCTCCATATCGCGTCTGTTGGTAAAGAGCGTCAGCACCGAGCCGCCCATCTGAACATGAACGTCGTATAGCAACTTTTCCAGAGCGTCTAGATAGCCTGGATCATTTGGTGCAGGCATATCCTCAGCCACAAAGACGCCCATATGATTCTCGTAGTCAAAGCTAGAGTCTAAGTGCAGACTCTTATGTTCAAAGGCGCCTCTATCCAGGCCAACAGCGTGCTCAAAATGCGAGAAATCATCTCCAACGGCAATGGTTGCCGAAGTAAACACAACAGAATGCGTCTCAGGAAGCCATTTTTGCGCTAGTTCTGCGCCAATATCGAGCTTCTCGGCCACAAGAGCCTCAGAGCCAATATCACGCTTCAGTCGGGTCAACTTTGCTGAATAGACGTAACTCTTGTCTGTTCCCTCGCAAATGAGCTTCAACGACTCCAGGAGGGCGCTCAAGAACACCCCCGCCTCGCTCAAGTTGCTCGCAAGGTTTGGAGCTGATGCGGCAAGCGCATCGGTGGTTTTTCCTATACGAAGCGCTGCTTCTTCAAGAGCAGAGAGCGCAACGGAAGCGGTCTCCAGAACCTCTTTCCATTCCTCTGTCTCTCTTACCTCATCGTTAATCCAAAGTTGAAGGGAGTTATAGCCACCATCACTTTTGGCCAATGGAGCCAGCTCATGAACGGTAGCCATAAGGTTGCCCATTGCTGCCATGGCTCGCTGAACTGCGGCGGCAGAGCGCGTGAGAAGACCGGTGAGCAGCGTAGAGTCCTCAAGGTTGGCAGCACATACCATAGCGGCGTGGATAGCACCAGACTTGATGCCTCCAAGCAGCTCAAAGCCGTTTCGCATCTCTTTGGCAGAAATTTCTACTGCCCACTGATGGCGAGCCTCAGCCTCAAAGCCATGAGCCTCGTCAATCACCCAATGTCTGATAGGTGGCAGAATTTTTCCATCAGCAGCAACGTTTCTAAGCAACAGAGAGTGATTGGTTACCACAACATCCGAAGATCCCGCACGTTTACGAGCTCCATGAACAAAGCACTCATGAGGGTAATACGGACACTTAGAGCGCAGGCACTCCGCTGCTTTGATAGTTACCATCTCTCGTGGGACTGAACGCCAGCGAATGCCTAAGGCATCCAAGTCACCGTCAGCCGACTGGCACGCGTAGGCATAAATCACCGCAATTGCGGTCAGCATGTCGGACGCAACGCTATTGCTCGAGCGACCTTCCTGGTCAATCAACGTCAGTGGAAGCTCCTCAAGAGCGGCCCTATCAACGCGATGCAGGCACGGATAGTGCTCGTATCCTTTTAAGCTGCAGAAACTCAATCCGTTTGGCAACGCTCGTGCAAGAGCCGGAAGGTCATGAGCAACTAGCTGGTCAGTCAAGGCGTTTGTCTTTGTAGCAATGCCTACGGTAACGTCATTTTTCTGCGCAAAAAGCACCTCAGGCAGCAGGTATGCAATCGACTTGCCAATACCGGTTCCTGCTTCAAGCTCTCTATGCGAAGAAGTTACCAGCGCATTTCTGACTTCAACGGACATGCTAACCTGCTCGCTGCGTGTCTCAAATTTGTCATACATCTGTGAAACAACGCCTGGCTTAGCAAATGCCCGATGAATCTCGTCCTTAGAAATCGGCAGCATAGCAGGCGTCTCTGGGTCATCCGCATCCCTTCTCGCCTTTGCTTTTATGTCGGCAACGAGCTGGCTACGAATGTCCTTGAGCGAGAAGAACGTGCCCGAAATCTCCGCGTCTGCAAGCTCGGATCCTGTTACGTCTTCTTTTGCAACACCGCGCTGAACAGCCTCTTCTTCTTTCATCTTTGACAAATACGAGAAGATTGGCCTAAATGTCCACTCCGCTCCATCGTGCATTGACGCCAATTTGGCGAGAAGCCCGCGGGGCAGATTCATAAGTCCCAAAAGCAAGATGCGCCACATGCCGCAAAGGGCATCTACGTCGTCACTTGCACGGTGGGTGACCTTCATGGTGCCAAACGCTTCAGCCATGCTAGAAAGCTTATGCGAAGAAAGTCGAGGTAGAGCTATGCGTGAAAGCGACAGCGTATCAATCCAGGTATCGGAGACTGATGTTCCACCAGGTACCCGTTCAATAAACGTACGGTCAAAGGTGGCGTTGTGTGCCAAAACCGGAAGACCGCCGACAAATTCTGCAAGTGCAGCAACGGCTTCCTTTGCGCTTGGCGCTCCCTTAACGTCTTCATCGGTGATTGAAGTAAGGGCCGTAATTTCTTCTGGAATTGGACACCCTGGGTCAACAAAAACCTGAAAGCGCTCCACAATCTCTCTGCCACTCAATTTAGCAGCAGAAATCTCAATAAGGGAGCATTTCTTAAAGGACAGACCTGTTGTCTCGGTATCCAAAACAACAATGTCGTCCTCTAAGACATCAAACGACTCATGCTCCGCCCTCTCTGCAAGCTCCAAATATTTTTTGAGAACTGCAGAGGGGGTACCGGGAAGAATGAGTTCTTCTAGTTTTTGCGTAGCGCTTTTAGTGCTGGTCATAACCTACAAATCTACTGGCGATCCTCAAGTGCAAACTCAATAAAGCGAGTGCAGAGCTCAGGGAAATCAATGCCACCGGTACGAGCAGAATCTGGCAGCAAAGAACGTGCGGTCATACCAGGAATGGTATTTGTCTCAAGCACCACTGGAACGCCGTCCTCCGTAACAATAAAGTCACTACGAGAAACGCCACGGCAACCAAGTGCATTGTGAGCCTTAATTGCCAGCTCCTGAGCGCGTGCGTACACCGCAGGCTCAAGACGAGCAGGAATTACGTGGTGCAGGGATGCGGGCTCATATTTTGTCTTAATGCTGTAGAACTCATCGCCAGTAACAATCTCAACGATTGGGAGAGCAGTTGGGTTCTCATTACCAATAACAGGAACGGTAATCTCTGTTCCCGCTATGCTCTCTTCAATCAGAATGCGCTCACCCTGTTCACCGGCAAGTTCTAGTGCAGCGGGAAGCTCTTCTCGCGAAGTGACGCGTGTGACGCCATAACTTGAACCGTTGCCAGAAGGCTTTACAAACATAGGGAGACCGAGGTCCTCAATAAGCTTGTCTACCTGCTCATCTGTAAAGACGGTACCTGCAGGAACGTCAATTCCCTTAGGCGTTGGAACTCCTGCCTGCCTATACATAAGCTTTGACAGCTCTTTTTCAGTTCCCATAGCAGACGCGAGAACGCCAGAAAACGTGTAAGGAATGTGCAGAATCTCGAGAAGACCCTGGATGCAGCCATCCTCGCCAAAACGACCGTGCATAGCAACGTATACGACATCATAACCACCCTGAGCAAGGGTAACTACAAAGTCTTTTTCTGCAACATCAAGCAGGTCAACACTGGTAAAGCCAGCCTCTTTGAGTGCTGCTGCACACTGCTTGCCAGACTCCATGGCAATCTCGTGTTCGTCTGACCAACCGCCTGAAACAACTGCTACATGAAGCTTTTTGAGCTCTTCACGTGTCATTTCCGCTCCTTCAGATAAGTCTCCCATAGGGTAAACTCTAGTAAACGTATTTCTTCTAAGATACCGCAGATAGCTTAGAAGAGTTGGAGAAGGACAAAAATGCAATCAAATAATACTCTTGACGGCACAAACACCACGGCTGACGGCGCAGACATCTCCGCGCTTGATTCTCGCCCACAGAAGGCTGCCGCCAAATCTGACCTCAGAAGCCTTTCATCAGAACAAATCCTTGAACTGGTGACTTCCCTTGGCCAGCCAAAATTCCGTGCAAAGCAGATTGAGGAGTGGATCTGGTCTAAGGGCGCTACCTCTTTTGATCAGATGAGTAATCTTCCAAAAACACTGCGAGAAGAACTATCTAAGCAGGTAACGCTTGCTGGTGCTGAACAAATTGTTCGCCAGGTCTCTGAAGACGGCAGCCGTAAATACCTGCTTCGCTATCCTGATGGTACTTCTGTCGAGTGCGTTGGCATGCCAACCGGCAATAAGCTTTCGGTCTGTGCTTCTACACAAGCCGGCTGTGCCATGGGCTGTGCTTTCTGTGCAACAGGTGCTGCTGGTCTCACGCGCTCTCTTTCTGCGAGCGAGATTTACGAGCAGGTTATGCACGTCCGCGACGATTTTGACGCACGCGTTACCAGCGTTGTCCTTATGGGACAGGGCGAGCCCTTTATGAACTACGACGCTACTCTTACGGCTATGAGACGTCTCAACTCCCCTGACGGAGCTGGCATTGGTGCGCGTCATATCACGGTATCTACCTGCGGTGTTATACCTATGATTAAGCGTTTTGCTTCTGAACCAGAGCAATTTACACTTGCTGTTTCGCTTCACTCTGCAGTACAAAAGACGCGAGACGCCCTCATGCCAGGAGTTCGTAAATACTCACTGATTCACCTGTACGACATTATGGGTGAGTATGTCGATAAGACCGGTCGTCGTCCAACGTATGAATATGCGCTGATCAAAGGTGTTAACGATTCCGACAATGAGCTTGGTGCCTTGAGAGACTTCTGTCGAGGAACGCTTTGCCACGTTAACATCATTCAGCTTAATGAGATTGAGGGCTCTAAATTCCACCCAACATCTCCTGCCCGCGCGCAGGAGTTTGTAAACAGCCTCAACTCTGTTGGCGTTGAAGCAACTATTCGTCTTTCTCGTGGATCTGACATTGATGCAGCTTGCGGACAGCTCTTCCAGAAGAGAAACGCACGTTAAGGTCAGCATACCCTACACATTACAGGTAAAGAAGGGACCCTCTCGAGTCCCTTCTTTTTTAGTTCATCTGTAGAACATTTGTTCTAATTAATTGCTTTGAGCCATTCTTTTTCTACTCTCGCTTGATGAGAGAGAATGTTTTTTGAAGTTTTTCTATCAACGCCACCTGAATAATCGTCGAGAATTGCATCTAGCGCCCTTCTCGACCTTCTCATTGCGTGGAGAAAACTTCTTTGCGCTTCTTTAGTCAACAAGGTGTGCTTAGCGAGAAAAGCTATTCCGAGCAGCGAAACTGTAGATATAATTGCAAACTTTATCTTCATTATGCTTCTTTACCGTTTGATAGTTTTTCAACTAAAGCAGCAAGCTCATCCTCATCATTGAATTCGATTTCGATTTTATTCTTGCCGCGAACATTTCGCACCTTGACTGGAGTATCCAAAGCAATTCTTAATTGCCTTGCCGCACGCTTATATGCCTGTGGAGTTGGTTGTCTTTTTGGTTTCTCTACATTAGTGACAGAAAATAGTGGAGCAAGGTTTTCTGTCTGGCGGACAGACAAGTTCTCTTCAATTACTTTCTGAGCAAGTTTAATTCTTCCTTCTTTACCACTAACGGAAAGAATTGCACGAGCGTGTCCAGCACTAATACGTCCTTCTACCATCAAAGTCTGTACCTCTGTTGGAAGGTCAAGAAGGCGTAGGGTATTTGTGATTGCAGATCTTGATTTTGAGAGGACCTTGGCCAAATCGTCTTGGGTTAAGTTCTCCTGTTTAATTAGTTGCTTATAACCTTGTGCTTCTTCGATTGGGCTTAAGTCAGATCTCTGCAAATTCTCAATAAGAGCAAGCTTGAATACTTCCTCGTCAGAAATTGCTTTGATTACAACAGGTACTTCCTCTAATTTTGCAAGTTTTGCAGCCTGGAAACGTCTCTCACCAGCAACAATTTCGTAGTGGTCGCCCTTCTCGCGAACAAGAAGTGGCTGAAGGATACCGTTTTGCTTAATAGAATCACTGAGTTCAGTGAGCTCAGCTTCGTCAAAACGCTTGCGAGGCTGGTCTTTATTTGGCTTGATCTTCTTCAAAGGCAGCGTGGTAGTTTCTTTTTTATTACCAACCTCTGCATCTACCTCGCTAAAGAGCGAATTAAGGCCTTTACCAAGTCCTGATTTTTTAACCACGACGATTCACTTCCTTTGCAAGTTTGTTATATGCAAGCGCGCCCATACTTATTCGTGCATACATGGTTACTGGCAAACCATGACTTGGTGCCTCTGCAATTTTGACGTTTCTTGGAATAAGTGTCTTGAATACCTTGTTACCAAAGTAGTTAGATACTTCATTAACTACCTGCTTAGATAGGGAAGTTCTGCTATCAAACATGGTCATTACTACGCCAAAGATTTCAAGATCTGGATTAAGCTGTTTTTGCACCATCTTCATTGATTCAACAATCTTAGTAACGCCTTCTAGTGCATAATACTCACACTGAATTGGAATAAGTATGCTATTTGCAGCAACTAAGGCATTTATTGTTAGAAGTCCTAATGATGGTGGGCAATCAATCAATATATAGTCAAAATACTCTTTAACCTGGTCGATTACTCTTTTTAAAATGTTTTCTCTTGAGTCAACGGAGACAAGTTCAATTTCAGCACCGGCAAGTTGAATGGTTGCTGGTGCAATAGTTACGTATTTCTGTACTGTTTGCTGCAATACCTCTTCGATTGGTGTTTCATTGAGAATTACGTCATAAATATCAGCTTCAAGTTCCTCTTTATCAATTCCAAAACCACTTGTCGCATTTCCTTGTGGATCAAAATCGATAATGAGAACTTTCTTCTTTGTTTCACCTAATGCAGCAGCAAGATTAATTACGGTAGTTGATTTTCCAACTCCGCCTTTTTGATTAATTACTGCCAGAACTTTAGGATCTCTATCCTGAAATCCCCTCGAAAGGTCTTTGTAGCTCATTTATCCTCCGTTTGACCAAGTTTATTTAATAATACAGAATGTTTCACGTGAAACATTCCACAATTACCCTCTTCTTGCAACAAACGGATTTGATTTAGCCATTCCAGTTTTTCTTGGTAATTTGATTTTACTTTTTGCAACTTTTTTGTATAAAAGAATTTCTCGATGGCCAAGATTGTTTGGTAACTCAAATGTTTCACGTGAAACATTTTCGTATCCAAAAATTTTGGCTGCCTGAGAGGCGTCCTGGAGCTCTATCTCATCAACATTGGCCTTCATTACTATAAGAGTGCCTTGGGGAGCTAAGAAAGGCTCTGCGTACTCCAAAAGAATATTTGTCTTCGCAACAGCTCTAAAAGTCACAAAATCAAACTTCTGTTTATAAGCATTTGGAATTTCTTCTGCACGAAGCTTCTCAGCCCTAACTCTCTCATTTAGACCAATCTCAGCAATCATTGACTGGACTGCATTGATCTTTTTTCCAATTGAGTCAACCATTACCGTTTTGTTATCGCTCATAATTGCAAGAGGCAGTCCAGGAAAGCCTCCACCGGTACCAATATCAATATAGTTTTGAGCTCCAGATATAAACTCATTACATACTTTGAGTGGTAACAAAGAATCAAGAATATGGAGAACTAGCGCGTCATCAACTGAAGTAATTCTTGTGAGGTTCAGATTCTTATTTATCTCAATTAGTAGTTCAATATGTTTCAGAAGTTGTCTTCTTTGGTGCTCTGTTGAATCGATTCCATTGGTAAGGAGAAGTTCCTTCAGTACATTCTCTTTTGAATTATATAAAGACATCTCTGATTCAGACATTGCTTCTCCTGTGACAAAACTTCTTGTAACAAGAAGAATTGTCACAAAAAAAGAGGAAGGCGTAAACCTTCCTCATCAAATTACTAAAGCTTGTTAGAAGTTCTTAGCTATTGATAGCAGTTATCACAACACGACGATATGGATCGTCGCCCTCAGAGTGTGTAGTAACCTCAAGGTTGTCCCTCAGTGCGATGTGAATGATGCGACGCTCATACCCACTCATTGGGGCAAGAGAAACCTTACCGGTCTTCTTAGCACGAGCAGCAGCAGAGAGCGCCATCTCCTGAAGCTTATTGCGACGGCGGCTCTTGTAGCTTTCAACATCAACAGATACTGGATAGTGGAAGTGAAGCTTAGCACTCATCAAAGAAGAGAGAACCATCTGAAGAGCTTCAAGTGTATTACCGTGACGACCAATGAGAATTGCAAGATCACCGCCGGTTACGTCAAGAATAAGTTCTCCATCTTCACCGTCATACTCATCAATTGCACAGCTATTCTCACCAAAGAAGGAGAGGAGCTCTCTTAGATAAAAGACAGCAGTATCAGCAATCTTATTCATCTCAGCATCAGTAAGCTGAATTCCAGCTTCAAAATGCTCTCGAATTGAAACAAACTCGTCTTGTGAATCAACGACAGGAGACTCATTAAGAGCGTTTGGCTCAGAAACGAAAGTCTCATCCTCCATGTCGTCCTCCAGTCAATATAAAAAGTTTAACTATTAATCTAATGTAGCAAATCCTGTAAACAAAAGTTATTTTGTTCAACCCAGCTACTAAGCCTTTTTGTGAGGGCGTGGCTTCTTCTCTTTTCTAACCACATCTACCTCGATTGGCTTATTAGCCATCTGAGCCTCAGCCTTAAGCTTCTCTTTTTCCATAATGCGCTTGGTAATAAGCTGCTGCTGAGCAAGCTGCCAAATACCAGAAGTAACGTAGTAGAGAAGAACAGCTGCTGGCACAGTCCAACCAAACCAGAGCATCATGAGGGTCATCATGCCACCCATCATGTACTGCTGGGTACGCTGCTCACCAGAGCTTGTACGAGCATTTACTGCCATGGAAAGGAAGGTGGTCAGACCAAACAAAATAACAAAGATAATGTAAGGGATAGCAGCAACAAGGCCGTCAACAGCAAAAATGTCAGATGTTGCTCGTGCGATAGAAGGAAGAATGTTGTAGAAACGAGAATCTACTGGAACCATCTTTGCAACGGTAAAGAGTGCAATAAAGATAGGGGACTGCAGAAGCAGAGGAAGACAACCACCGAGTGGATTGAAGTTAATCTCTGCGTAAAGCTTACGCATCTCCTCATTCTGTCTTACTGGATCATCAGCATAACGCTCCTGGATTTCCTTAAGTTTTGGCTGAACAACGCTCATACGAGCCATAGAGGCCGTCTGCTTGTTGGTCATTGGAACCAGGATAATACGGATGATGATGGTAAGCAGGATAACTGCCATACCCCAGTCTCCCGAGAATGATTGAAGTCCCGCTAAGACTGTGTATAGAAAGTTAACAATCCAATCCCACATATTTCCTCCGGTGCGTTCCTTTACGGAACGGGATCGTATCCTCCCTTATGAAAAGGGTGACAGCGAGCAATACGCTTAAGAGCAAGCCAACTTCCCTTTTTAATACCATACTTTTGTATGGCCTGAACTGCATATTCGGAGCAAGTGGGCCGATAAATACAGTGAGGCTTAAAAAGGGGAGAAATGTTTCTTTGATAGAAACGAATAGCACCTAGGAACAAGTTTGCGAGAAAAGAATCTTGTCTTTTCTCGCTCATTTGACCCCTGTCTTTCTTAACAGAGCATCCAAAGAAACGCTTATATCAGCAGGATTAGTGCTGTGTGTATCTTTAGTCGCAAAGAGAATAATGCCGTATCCCTCAACAGGTAAACCGCTCTTTCGAGCTGCTTCGCGCAGAACGCGTTTACACCTGTTTCTAAATACGGCGTTACCTAATCTTTTTGGAGCTACAAAGGCTACCTCGGAAGGATGTGCCTCAGTGGATGGTGCTACTCGTATACGAAGAACAGAACTTTGAGCCCTCTTCCCCGCAGAGAAGACCCTTTCAAACTCTGAACGAGATTTAATGGTCTTCACAGAAACATTCCTTAGACGGTGAGGCGCTTACGGCCCTTAAGGCGACGACGAGCGAGAACGGCACGACCATTCTTAGTTGCCATACGTGCACGGAAACCGTGGGTAGTTGCGCGCTTGCGCTTATTTGGCTGGTAGGTACGCTTCATAGCTATTTCCTCCCGAACGGGTACAGTATCGATTAAAAAGCCTACAGATTGTACTCGCGTTTATGGGTACCTGTCAAATTTTCTACGCAAATACCTCAACTTTTTCTCTTTTTTATTCAAAAACCTAGCTTGAATTCTCAAAGCAAGTGCAACGTTTGGTGATGGTAGACTTCCCAAGGGCACTTCCAACCC
>CALHQT010000015.1:0-3636 GCA_938038135.1 uncultured Atopobium sp. | reverse complement strand
TTGGTGCAATAAAATACGCGTACGGGCAATTTCCACCAATAAATTATCTGAGCCAGCTAATTCAGTGGCTTCAATCAAATAGCGATTTGCACTAAATTCATCACCACGTTGTTGTGCTGCTTCAGCCGCTTTGATGAGGTTTAACACAGGTTCAGCAGAATGTTTGGCATTCTTACCAATCAATTTTTCTGCTTTGGCGTAATCCCCTTCATTCATCTTCATCAAACCTTCAAGGGTTTGTTTCTGCGCTCTCACACGCTTACGGCTAGAAAACCAATTATAAGAACCACGACTCAAACGTAGAAAACGCGTTACGATCCATTCCAAACCATAAATAATCGCTAAAGCAATTACGAAGAAAATCACTAATGTCGTAATCGACATTTCAACGATATTATTTGTTGTTTCAATACGAACATAGCCTTGCTGACCAGAAAGATAAGGCCCTGCAATCAACCCAGCAAGCAATGCTAGCATTAAAAAAAGCACTCTAAACATAGGCTATCCTTATTTTTGTGGCTCAGCTTTTGCCGGTTGAGATTCTTGTTTTTCTGGTGCAGGTTCACCAGTTCCGTCTATCACTCCATTATCTTCCAACAGTTGTTGCACCTCTTCGTAAGCATCCTACTAAAGAATCAAAGGTAGGGTTTGACGCGCTCCTTCGCACTCTCCGAGTCTCTGCGGATGAGGTTGCCTCATATGAGCTGCATAAACGCTCAATTGATGCACGTAAAAGAAACGATATTGTTCTTATCCTCACCTACCACGTCATCCTTAAAGGTGGATCTGCAGCGGAACAAAAACTCCTTAACAAAATTCAAGGCAAACCTGCGGCAAAGCATATCAAGCTTGCTGAGGCAAATGCTTTTACGCTTCCCAAAGCGAAGCAACCTGCTCCCTCAGAGAATCGTCCCGTTGTTGTAGGAGCAGGATGTGCAGGCTTGTTCTGTGCGCTGACGCTTGCCAAGGCTGGTCTTAATCCCCTGCTTATTGAGCGCGGAGATGATGCAGCACGAAGAACAGCAGCGGTAGAGCATCATAACCAAACGGGTCAGCTCGATATTGAGAGCAACATCCAATTTGGTCTTGGTGGTGCTGGTACATTCTCTGACGGCAAGCTCAACACGGGTACCAAAAGTGCTTCTCACCGTTTTATTCTTGAGACTTTTGTAAAAGCAGGTGCACAGAAAAACATTTTATGGGATGCAAAACCCCATGTAGGAAGCGATGTTCTTCCCGCCGTTGTGACCAACATTGTCAAAATGATTGAAGACGCTGGCGGAACCGTTGCGTTTAGGACAAAGCTCACCTCCCTAGAGCGAGCCTCAGATGGCTCTCTTTCTGCAATTCAGGTTGAGAAGACCAATCCAGACGGCTCAACTCAAACTGAAACCATAAAGACTCGCACAATGATTCTTGCGACTGGTCACTCAAGTAGAGATACGTATGTCATGCTCAAAGACAAAGGTATTTCTATGGAGAGAAAAACCTTTGCTATGGGTGTGCGAATTGAGCATCTTCAGTCTCAAATCAATAAATCGTTGTACGGTCCCGAGGCAACCAATCCTGTACTAGGAGCGGCACCCTACAAGCTTTCTGTTCACCTTCCCTCTGGTAGAAGTGCTTTCTCATTCTGTATGTGTCCTGGTGGCTATGTTGTATCTGCAGCTAGCGAGAAGGACGGCGTAGTCACAAACGGCATGAGCCTGTCTGACCGTGCGGGCAAAAATGCCAACTCCGGCCTGTTAGCTAACGTCTATCCAGACGATCTTCCAGGAGATGACGTACTTGCTGGAATTGAACTGCAACGCAGCTGCGAGCAAGCGGCCTTTAAAGCGGGAGGCGGAGCTTATATTGCCCCTGCTCAGCTTGTAGGCGACTTCCTAAACAAGAAAGCTTCTACTGGACCTCGTTCGGTAAAACCAACGTATCCGCGTGGTGTTACCTGGACCTCACTTGAAGACTGTCTGCCTCCCTACATCCTACAAACCTTACGAGAAGCCCTTCCGGTTATGGACAAAAAACTTCATGGCTTTGCTCATCCCGATGCTGTGCTTACGGGTGTTGAAACAAGATCAAGCTCTCCTGTAAGAATTACCCGCGATGAAACAGGACAAAGTATTAACACTCCAGGTGTATGGCCTGTAGGTGAAGGTGCTGGCTACGCCGGCGGCATTATGAGCGCTGCAGCTGATGGCATTAGAATGGCCGAGCTTGTAGTAGAGCACTACAACAACGCTTAATGTTTGCCTCTGTAACGCCTACGAGTTGCGTGAGCACTGCCTTTTCTAGCACCAGTTTTAAGCCTCTTGATAACATCATCTGAGGTAGTGCCTTCAAGCTGGCTTCTAATGGCAACAATCTGATCTCTGAGTTCTGCTGCATGCTCATAATCCATAGATGCAGATGCTTCTGCCATCTCTGCTTCCATACCAGAAAGCATTGCTTCAACCTCTGTACGAGGAAGATTTTGTAGCTCTTCAGCAAGCAACTCTGCAGGCATCTCAAGAATTGATTCTTGCTGTTCTTCAAGCGAATCTTCGTCATCAGAAGCGGTATAGAACTCTCCATTTTTGCGCTTGCGTTTATCAATGTTCTCTGATGCCTCGGCAATAAAACCTGCAATATCTGTAATAGATTTCTTAACGGTTTTAGGCACAATACCGTGCTCTTTGTTAAACGCTTCCTGAATTTCTCGACGCCTTTTTGTTTCATCAATGGCAATGCGCATAGAATCAGTGATTTTATCGGCATACATAATGACCTGGCCAGAAGCGTTTCTTGCTGCTCTACCCATAGTCTGAATAAGAGACCTTCTGTTTCTTAAGAAGCCCTCTTTATCTGCATCAAGAATAGCTACAAGAGAAACCTCTGGAATATCAAGTCCTTCTCGCAAAAGATTGATTCCAACAAGCACGTCAATTTTTCCCTGACGTAAATCTCTAATGATTTCTACACGGTCAAGCGTAGCAGTATCCGAGTGCATATAGTTGACTTTAATGCCCTCATCTAGCAGGTGATCTGTAAGATCTTCTGCCATTCTTTTAGTAAGCGTGGTAACAAGAACGCGCTCTTTTTTTGCTACTCTCTCTTTGACCTCTGAAATAAGATCATCAATCTGACCCCTTACTGGTCTGACATCAATCTTTGGATCTAGGAGGCCAGTTGGACGAATAATCTGCTCAACCTGTTGCTGGGCAACCGTCTCTTCGTAGTCTCCAGGAGTTGCAGAGACGTAAATAAACTGTGGAATACGTCCCTCAAACTCATCAAATCTGAGCGGCCTATTATCAAGTGCAGAAGGAAGTCTAAATCCGTGATCTACCAGCGTAACCTTACGAGACCTATCACCCTCATACATACCTCTAATTTGAGGAACCGTAACGTGCGACTCATCGATGATACAAATCATATCTTTAGGGAAATAATCAATGAGCGTATAGGGAGGCTCACCTGGAGCACGACCATCTAAATGGCGCGAGTAGTTCTCAATGCCATTGCAATAACCCATGGTCTCAAGCATCTCTAGATCATAGTTTGTCCTCTGAGCAAGACGCTGAGCTTCTAGCAATTTATCGTTTTCTTTAAGCTCTTTAACACGAGCTTCCATCTCTTCAGAAATGGTTGTAAGTGCGT
>CALHQT010000014.1:0-8541 GCA_938038135.1 uncultured Atopobium sp. | reverse complement strand
ACCCGCATATGAACTGCCTCCCATTTCTTGGACATAAGAAATGGGAGGCAGTTCACTTAGTAGTCGCCTTTTTGCTAACGCTTATCCACAAACTGATGCATGCTGTAGAAATGCATGCTGAAGAAGCTGGTTTTACAGAAGTGCCTCTTCCCATGCAGGCTCTTTAAATCCAAGAAGAATGGTATTGCCTGCAACAACCAATGGGCGCTTGACCAGCATGCCTGTAGTGGCGAGCAAATTATAGGCATCACTATCGCTCATACCTGCATCAAGCTGCTCCTTGATGTTATTATCGCGATACACCATGCCTGAAGTATTGAAGAATTTCCTGATGGAGAGACCGCTCAGTTTGTGCCACTCAGCAAGCTCTTCTGCAGTTGGATTCTCCTCTTTAATATCGCGCAGTGTATAAGAAACACCGTGTTCATCAAGCCATTTAAGAGCTCTCTTACAGGTAGTGCAGCGAGAATAGCAAAGAACCAAAATGTTTTTATCTGCCATGGCTGTGCCCTTTGGTTCAATTATCGATTACATAAAGGCAATCTTTTTTGAGTTACAAGCAATCCTAAAATCAATATTCCTAGAGAAACGCCATAGATCATACCGATAAATAGGTCATTAACGTTTGATGCTGCGCCCAGGATGATTGCTAAAATCAAAAACATCATTCCAAGAGAAACATACTTGTTTTTTATAAGTTTCATTTGGTCGTCTCCTTTTCCTAAGGTAACTAGAAAGTTTAACACTCCACCTTGTTACTAACCATGCACATTTATGCAGGTGCCTGACCTGTTTCAAGAATTTGCTGGAGCGCAGCCTCATCAAGTACAGGAACACCCAAGCTCTCAGCCTTAGTAAGCTTAGACCCCGCGGCTTCTCCTGCTACTACAAAGCTAGTCTTTTTAGATACAGAGCCGGAAACCTTTGCTCCCATAGCTTTAAGCTGGGCACCAGCCTCATCACGTGTGAAGTGTTCAAGAGTTCCCGTTAAAACAAACGTAAGCCCAGCAAGAGTCTGAGGAAGCTCATTTTCTGACTTCTCTTCTTCAAGCACTACACCTGCCTGACGAAGACGCTCAATAACGGCAACATTTTCTGGTATCGAGAAGAACTCGTGTACAGATTCTGCAATCTTGGGGCCAATACCTGGGATTTCAGCGATTTTCTCGACAGGAGCTGTAGCAAGCGCCTGGATAGAGCCAAACTCCTGGGCAAGAAGCTCTGCAACGTTAGCACCAACATGCCTCATGCCAATACCAAAGAGCACGCGACCAAGACCTCTTGTCTTTGATTCCTCAACCTTTGCCATAACCTTCTTAGCAATAGTGTGACCCACAGGAATACTATCGCCAGAAAGGTGATCTGCAGTATCAGTATCGTAAACACGACCTGTAGGCATGCTTGCCAGCGTTTCTTCAGTGAGTTTGTCGTAGAAGTCGGCTACGTCAGAGAGGACGCCCTCTTCAACCATACGATTAATAAGCTCGTCACCAAGGCCGTCAATGTCCATGGCCTTACGGCTGCCCCAGTGAATCAGGCGCTCAACTGCCTGAGCAGGACAATCAATAGAGACGCAGCGGAAGGCCACTTCTCCTTCTTCCTGAATAACAGGGCTGCCACAACTTGGACAGGTAGTTGGCATCTGGAACTCAACAGCATCTGCAGGTCGAAGACTCAAAACTGGTCCAACGACCTCTGGAATAACATCTCCTGCCTTGTGGACAATGATGGTGTCGCCCTCGCGCACATTTTTACGACGAATCTCATCAAGGTTGTGGAGGGTTGCGCGCGCAATGGTAGAACCCGCAACAGTAACGGGATCAAACTCAGCAACAGGAGTAAGCACGCCCGTACGACCAACCTGAATACGAATTTCTCGCAAAACGGTCTGCTTTTCCTCTGGTGGGAACTTAAATGCAATAGCCCAACGAGGAGCGCGAGAAGTAAATCCTAGAGCTTCTTGTCTGGCAAATGAGTCAACCTTTACTACCACGCCATCAATGTCGTAGTTAAGGTCTCCTCGCTGCTCAAGAGCTTGCGCACAAAAATCGTGAACTTCCTGAGCGCTCAAGCAACGACGAGCATGAGGATTAACATTAAAGCCGCAGCTACGAAGCCAGTTTAAGAACTCCCACTGACTGTGAACATCAAGAGGGCCTTCGTCGGCTACTGCGTAGATAAAGGTCTCAAGGTCTCGGTGTGCTGTAATCTTTGGATCCTTCTGACGTAAAGATCCAGCAGCCGCATTTCTTGGATTAGCAAAAGGCTGTTTTCCAGCAGCATCCGCATCCTCATTCAAACGAATGAAGGAGTGCTTGGGCATATAAACTTCGCCTCGGACCTCAATACTCTGGTTGAGGCCTCTATTCTCTACCTGCTCAAGACCAGCAAACGCAAGCTCTCGGGGGACGTCAGAGATAGTCAAAACGTTTGCTGTGACGTTTTCTCCCGTGCTACCGTCGCCTCGTGTAGCAGCACGTACAAACTGACCGTCACGATACGTGAGTGCAACACCTAAGCCGTCAATCTTAAGCTCACAGGTATATGCCACAGGGTTTGTAGGTGATGCACCAAGAGCCTCATCAGTTCTGGAAAGCCATGCATCCAGCTCTTCCAGGTTCATGGCATCGTCCATAGAATACATGCGAGCAGCATGCTGGACAGGCTCAAACTGCTCAGAGACATAGCCGCCTACGCGCTGCGTATAGCTATCCTCAGTTACAAGCTCTGGATATGCTGCCTCAAGCTGCTGAAGCTCAATAAGCAGTCGGTCAAACTCAGCGTCAGTGAGCTCTGGATTATCAAGAGCATAGTAGGCATATGCCGCATGGTTCAAGATTCTATTAAGCTCCGCTGCACGAGCGGCATCTTTTGGCGAAAGTGCTGCCATAACTACTCCAAACATAAAAACGTAGGTGCAAGAAAACCTTGCACCTACCAGGTATTTATTTGCGGCCTCTTAAGGTTCTACCAAGGGCCTTAAGGGCTTCTCGCCTTGCGCTGCCATATGGTGCAATAGGGTCAATAATCTTGCGCAGAGGACTTGCATCAGAAAGAGCGCGCTCGTGGAACTCCGTGACATCTGCGTCATTTCTGGCGCCTGGTACCATGTCCTGAATAATGACCTCATAGAACGGGGTATTACGCGCATACTTCCAGAAATAGGACGCCATGTCGCAGCTAGCGTTCTGCCAAGGCTTAATAGCACCAGCAAAGTGAACAATCTTTGGGGCACGACGTGCTGCCTGATAGTCATCAAAGACGCTATTTGGTGCCATTGGATAGAGTTTCTCGGCACGACCAAAAATGTTGTGCGTAACGTTCCAGTCAGCTGGTAGATAGACAACACGACCCTGGCACTCGCTGTTCAGAATATCTTGATCGTTGTAGATAAAGATTGGATTGGATGCAATACGCAACCACTCTGGAACAGTGTGATAACGGCGCAGCTCAGCGGTATTGAAGACCATAACTCCCGCCTGGAAGTATGCATAAGGATTCTTGAGGTTAAGTACGTCAAGGCTGTACTTCATGCGATCTCCGCCGCGAACATTAAGGTTTGCCAGATAATCAATATCAAGCGTTGCAGCAATAAGATTGCTGCCCATTCTTACATCATAAAGTTCAGCAACATTACCATTGACCACAAGGTCAGAGTCTAGATAGACAACCTTATCGTAACCAGAAAGAATGTCTTGAGCCAAGAAACGGAAGTATGTCTCCACACTAATATGAGCGTTATTAGTGTCTAGCTTGTAGTCTTTGACCATGCGCCACACGTTATAGAACGTAATACGAGCATTCTTATAACGCGAGAAGTACTTCTTAACCATCTCCTGCTTTGAGCCGCCAATATTGGTATTAAGGACAACCACGTCGTAGAAGCGGTTAGGGTCGGCGTTTTCAAGCATTGAACCCATAGCGCAGGTAAGAATTGGAACGTAGTTGTTATCTGCTGCAAAGACAACAGGAACAACGTTCTGGCTTGCAATCTCAGGCTTCTCTTCAAAGAGAGGAATGAACTTCTGACGAGGCTCTGGATTGGTAAAGTGAATGCACTGAAGCTCTTTTACCTTCCAGTTTTTGCCCTCTGTACGAAGCATATGCATACGCCAGATATTAAAGAGACGCTCAGTCAGATGACCTGGAGTTCTTAGGGCCTCTTTGCTGTACGTAGACATATCAGTGCGAGCAGTCCACTCGTCAACAAGTGGGAATACCCATGCTGCATAGCGATCAAAGAGCTCTTTGCGCATGATGTACATGTTGCAGAAGCATTGTTGATGACCGTTGAGAAAAGCGTTTACATCCTCTGCATACTCTGGGTGACGCTCAATAATAAGCGCAGCCATAGTATCCATATCCTTTGGATGAAGCAGCGGAGCAGCATGGTACTGCTCAAGAGGTGTGTTAGCGCTTCCCGGGAATTTGCGAATATCCTTTACCCCCGTGGTAATAAGGTCATAGCCTTCAATGCACTGAGCAATAGTCTGATCATCAAGACCATATTTCTTGATGGCGTCTTCATCAATGAAGTCATCCATAACCTCACCAAACGGATTTTCTGGATAAACCGTATCGGTAAAGTTGAAGTAGCGACGATAATGGCCAAAGCCAACATAGCGAGCATTGGCGATGTTCTTCCATGCCCAATACTGTGTAGTCATCTCACAGTACATTGGGTTTTTCTCGGTAATGGTATCGCCCTCATCGTCATGGAGCATATACGTAAAGCGATTACTCTTCTGACCTGGTCCTACCTGAATAGGCTGAAGGTAGTTGCTTGCGGGAACATCAACATCTTTATGAGAAGTGATAAGAATGCGAATAGGCTGCTGCTCAAACATCTTTACCATGTGCTTTCTTTCTAGATATTCCATGTGCTCATCGGCAATCTGTTTCATGCGAACTGCCCTGTCAAACGACAGTCCCTCATCCTGATGCATGAGAGCAGCATATTTCTTTGCATACGTCCTGTAGCGATAGGCATCACTGTCTTCTGGAAGCTCTGTATCAGTAGCAATAGCCTCGTAAGCAATATCTCTTACAAAGCGATAGAGCTCTCGAGCTGCTACTGATGGTCCAAAGAGAATGGCAAACGGCTCAAGAGCAGCCTCTTGATCTTCAGGAGCAAGACGGAATCTCCACTCAGCACTCAAAAGCTCCAGCAATCTATGCTTCATACCCCTAAACGAATTAAGATGAGCAATGTTATCTGACTTGCCAATATAAAGTTCTACTTGATCAATGTTGTCTAAGAACTGATAGCAGAACTCTCCGAACTTATCTAAAGAAATACGAGAAGCACCAGTTACTCCGATGCCATAGTGGTACAAAAAGCCTCTGCAAGACTCAAAACCATCGGCAGTCTGAGCCTTATCTGCCAGGATAAATACCTCATAGGCATCTTCTGCTCTTACCAGGCGCTCCGAAGTCATCTCTGCAAAGGCAGAACGGAAAAGCTCTCCACGATACAGGCGTTGCGTAGCGCGCCAGTCAAGCTTTTGCCCATAGCCCTCATCATAAATAATGCGAAGGATATCGTCACCCTGAGTAAAGTCTGATTGCTGGTTAATGTAGTTCTCAAAAGACTTTGCATCAGCTGGGTCAACACCATTTTCTGGAATAACGGTAATACCCAGGTGAAGAATATCAACAGGATTTTGGTCAATACGAGCAACTACCTGCTCAAGAAAATCAGGAGTAACTTCATCGTCACCGTCTAGGCAAAAGACCCACTCGCCTTTTGTGTGAGCTGCAGCAGTTTTACGTGCAAGATGAAGTCCCTGGTTAGTTGCATGAGTAACAACTTTGAACCTTTTGTCATCCCCTACTGCCGTAACGATTTTCTCTGGAGTGGAATCTGTTGAGGCGTCATCAACAATAATTGCTTCAAAATCACCAAACGTCTGATTCTTTACGCTTTGAATACAACGCCCAATGTACGATTCGATGTTGTATGCAGGAATTACAAAAGAAACCTTAGGCATACCAACTCCTTATAAATAAGCAATCTCGACTATCTTCTATCTTATCTAAAATGTGCCTTCCTGGGGCGCGCAAAAGATGCCTACTCAACGCTCTTCAAGCTCTCCACCATATCAATATTTTTGAGCTTTGGCCGCATAGCAACATACACTAACAACGAGAAAACAAGTGTGAGTCCAAAGGCAAACCAATAACTTGGTGCATGGATAGCACGACCAAACATAACAAGATCAATCTCAGCGGTTTGAACTACAAATCCCTCAAGATAGGTTCCTAGAACAAGTCCAAAGAGCGCTCCAAAGACGGCTAGTAATGCAATTTCTCTAAAGACATAAGCATCAACTTCATGGCGCGTAAATCCAAGTACTTTGAGGCTGGCAATCTCTCTAATGCGCTCTTCAATATTGATATTAGTGAGGTTATACAAGACGATAAAAGCCAACAGAGCTGCGGCCACAATAAGAATGGCTACCACGCGATTAACTACAGCAAGTGATTCTTTGTAGGTATGAATAGCCTCATTGACGTCATCTACTGTTGCGACTCCTGCCTGGTTAATAAGCTTTTCTCCAAACGCATCTCTTGTTGTTTGATCCTCGGGAAGCGTTGCATACCAGCCATCCGTGGCGTCATCTTGAATGCCCAGGGAATGCCATGCAGAAGGTCCCACATATAGATACGACCCAACGTAATTCTCGGCAACTCCTGTAATAGTAAGCGTGCTTGGCTCACCTGAAGCGTTTCCAATTCTGTCTTGAGCATAGACCTGAATGGTATCTCCCACACCTACACCCAGCCGTTTTGCAAGCTTTTCTGTAATGACAACCGAATCTTCTCCAAGCTCTATTGCCTGACCAGAAAGACGATTGCGCAGGGTAACTAAGCCCGTGAGGTCTTGAAGAGAATTACTGGTCATAATAGTTGTTCTTGTAAGCGAGCCTGCCTTTTGTGTAGGTGACTCAAGAAGAACATTTTCTCTTGTTATGCGATGAATGTTTGTGGCACCCACTTGATTAAGCTCTGCATTAATCTGATTAGCTTCTTCACTTGAAACATCGGAGGTCATTCCCACAATGTAGTCATAATGCGAGATAGCTGGCCATTGGTTATCAATGATGTCGCTAATAGAATCTCTAAGGCCAAAAGCCACTAACAAGAGTGCAGTACATCCAGCAATTCCTACGAGCGTCATAATCAAGCGTCGCTTATAGCGGACAAGGTTTCTGATTGTAACTTTCCACGAGAAAGACAATCTGGACCATAGAGGCTCAACGCGCTCAAGTAAAATCTTTGAGCCCGCTTTTGGAGCTTTTGGAAGCATGAGACTAGAAGGCTCTTCTTTCAGAGAGGACAAAACGGCGGCCATGGTCGAAAGAAGCGTAATGCCTATACCGGAAAGTCCAGAGAGTAGCGCGCTATCAAGCTGAATAGGATAAGGAGCTCCCCCATTTGGGATGGTATAAATTGACCCGTATGCAGAGATAATAACGCCTGGCAACACTTGACTTAAACATGCTATGCCAATAACGGCACCCAAAAGTGAGGCGAGCAAGGCATATAACAGGTACTTTGCCGCAATCTGAGCAGTTGAATAACCAAGCGCCTTATGAACACCAATAAGCGTACGCTCTTCAGAAACCATACGCGTCATACTGGTAAGTGAAACCAGAGCTGCAACCAAGAAGAACATCAGCGGGAATACATTAGCAATATCATTGATACGCTCAGAGTCTGCTTGATAAGCTGCAACACCAATCTCTTTTGTGCGATCAAGTACATACACATCAGGTTCTTTAAGCTCATCAATCTTCTTCTGAGCTTCGTCAAACTCTTTCTGACCGTCAGCAAGTTGTTTCTCGACCTCAGTGCGTTGCTCCTCAAGACTCTGTCTTCCCTCGTTAGTTTGAGCTTCTGCACTTTGGAGAGCTGATTGCCCTGCGCTCAGGCGACTAAGCGACGCAGCAAGTTTTTCTTGAGCCGCAGCTAACTGATCTGCAGTAGCACTTCTCGCCTCACTCAAATCCTGACGCGCCTGAGCCACTTGTGACTCTGCCTCATGTAGTTGAGCTGTGCGCTGATCAAGCTCTTCCCTCGCAGCCGCAAGAGTCTGCTGCTGGGTAGCTAATTCTGTCTCTGCAGCCGTAATCTGCGCTTGTGTGGCGAGAAGGGCGTCTACTTGCGTAGTTGCCAGACCTAAAGCGCTGAGCCGTTGCTGCGCTTCTTCAAGACTTGAAGCGGTGATGCCTTGCGCAGCAAGCCCCGCAAGATACGCATCTCTACCCGCTTCAAACGCACTCTTTTGCTGTGTAAACGTTGCTTGTCCTGCATTGAAAGCAGCAAGGCCAGCTTGATACTGAGCCTCTCCTGCACTAAGCTCAGCTGTTCCCTGGGCTATCTGTGCCTCTGAAGCTGTAATCTGAGCTTCCGCTTGTGCAAATTGCTGCTCAGCACTGTAGCGCGAAGCTGTAAGCTGCTGACGTCCTGCATCATATTGCTTCTGACCATCATCCAGCTTTTGCTGCTGAGCGGAAATTTGTGCCTCCGCATCGTCAA
>CALHQT010000013.1:0-12007 GCA_938038135.1 uncultured Atopobium sp. | reverse complement strand
TGAACTAAAAATCCAAGCGTGGTGCCCGCGATTGCTGCACTTAAAAGCGCTGCATCGAGGCGACCTGCCCAGATAGAAAGCACAAACATCGTGGTTGATGCGATGCAGGAAATACCTGCAGAAAGTCCATCAAGACCGTCGATCAGGTTAATGATGTTGGCGTAAGCAACCAGGTAAATGACGGTTGCTGGGTAGGCAAGCCATCCAAGATCCACAAAGCCGTACGCGGAAAACGGATCAACAACGTTACCGATAATCAGGCCGCCCGCAGCCGCGATGCTTGCTGCAATTACCTGACCAGCGAGTTTCTGAATAGGCTTGAGAGAAAAAATGTCGTCAAGCAATCCGGTCAAGAAAATTACCACAAATGCAGCGCCAACAATCCAGAAGTTGACGTTGAGATAATAGCGAGAAGAAAGATTGATCTCGGCGTGTCCAAGGATTGCTTCAACGCCATAACGCACCAGCATAGCAACGGCTAACCCAAAGAAAATTGCAACGCCACCCATGCGGGGAATAGGTTTTTTATTAACGCGACGAGCAGAGGGTTTATCGACAACTCCAAGCTTCCAAGCCAGTTGACGAACGGCAGGGGTAATCAGAGCTGAACCAAGACCAGCTGAGAGGAAAACACAAAACATGGTTACCCAGAGGTTCAAGCCGTATACCCTCCAATAAAAAACAGTATTTAACTGCTAAAATCCATACCATTTAATTGTGCTGCTCATTAAAAAACAAGTCAAGACTTTAATCTTTTTATAATCTCTTTATAGTAAGAATTGTCCTTTTCCCGCAGTCTAAACTGGGTGAACCGACAAGTTTTTTCAGGGAGCCTAATCTCGTGTTCAGTACAGGCATCCTTCGTTGTTAAGGAAGCTGGAACGCCCGAGCGCGGCGCCCACCTTATGAAGGTGGGTTCATAGATGACTGCGGGGAAGGATATTTTTGTGCTCAGACAGCTCGCTAGAAGGCTACGTGCCGCGGTAAAACGCCATGCAATTTTGGGTCATTTCAACTTGCTGTATAAAGCAGTATCTTCACAGTATTCCGCTCGCATAATCATTGACATACCTGCTCCTGATTGCCACAATAAGTACCGCAACGGGGATATAGCTCAGTTGGGAGAGCGCTGCCTTCGCAAGGCAGAGGCCGAGGGTTCGAATCCCTTTATCTCCACCATGACTTTGACGCGCGCAGAGACCCTGCGCGTTTTTTATACCACCATCTGCCTGGGCAGATACGACGGGAGGCGAGAAACCCTTGGGTAGTGCACCATCACCTAATACCCTTACGTTTTCTGCCTACGACGTCTGTGAACTCTGCCCAAGGCGTTGCCATGCTCAAAGAAACGCTGGTAAAGCGGGCCTTTGTGGAGCTTCAAGCACCATTCGTGTGGCTCGTTCAGCGCTGCACTTCTGGGAGGAGCCTCCTATCTCGGGCGAGGCTGGATCGGGTGCAATTTTCTTCACAGGTTGCCCGCTCAGATGTGTGTTCTGTCAGAATCATCAGATCTCGCAGGAGGGTTTTGGCAAGCCTGTCACAACCGAGCGCCTTGCCCAGATGATGCTTGAACTGCAAGCTCAGGGTGCGCTCAACATCAACCTTGTAACTCCTTTGCACTTCTCGCCACACATAATTGAAGCAGTTACGCTGGCAAAAGAGGCGGGATTGACGCTCCCAATAGTGTGCAATACCTCGGGATATGAGCTGCCAGAGGTGGTGCAGAAAGTCTCGGACGTCATTGATATTTGGCTGACGGACGTCAAGTATGCTGATCCTCAGTTGGCAAAAGAGCTCTCGTACGCGGCGGATTATCCAGAGATGTCCATGGCCGCGCTTGAAGTCATGCACAACTCGGTGATGAGTCGCGGCGGTCGCAAACTTGACGATGACGGTCGCATGCTGCAGGGCATTATTGTGCGTCACCTTGTCATGCCTACGCACGCGGACGATTCCTGCGAGGTGCTCAACCGCGTCTGGAATCTTTGTCATAATGATGTAGACGTATCAATCATGAATCAGTACACGCCCAACGAGCGCATGCGTGCGGCTGGCGGTCCGCTTTCTGGAACGCTTTCTGACGAGGAGTACGAGTTGGTGCTCTGTCATGCGGATGACCTGGGCTTTGAGAACCTGTGGTGGCAGGAGGGTGGAACCGTCTCCGAGAGTTTTGTGCCTGCCTTTGACGCAACAGGTGTTGAGGGTCCCGCGCTCAAGCTCCGCTCGGCTCGCAGCAACGCTGCCGACGACGCCACCACAAGTATCCCCGACACACAAACCGAGGAGTAACCATGTCTGTCGAGAAACCCGAAGAGCTCCAAACCACCCCAGCGCCACAGGCGGCTGCGCTCACGGACGCGGAGCGCGCCGAGCTGGAAGCGCTTCGCGCAGAGAAAGAGCGCGCCGAGCTGGAAACGCTTCGTGCCGAGAAGACCCGTGCAGTCCAAGCAGAAGCGCAAGAGCAAGCAGAGGCAGCCGCCGCTGAAGACGCTCAGCTTGCTGCAGATCAGCAGCGTGCCGCACGTCAAGCGGCTCAGCAGGAAGCCGAGCAGATACGCCGCATTCAAGAGCAGCGCGCAAAGGGTCGCGCTTTGATGGAGCCCGATGAGGACGACGAAGACATCAAGATGCCTTTGGGACAAAAAATTGTTATTGGAACTGTGGTAATTCTCGCAGTTATTTTTGTTGTAAGCCAATTTATTTTGTAGGACTGCTACTCTAGATATATCGTCTCACCGTCAGTTTTTGACCAATCGAAAAGAGCAACTATGTCACTCACTGATCGTACCAAACCCTCAGACGTTAGCCTTAATACAGACTTGTATGAGCTCACGATGGCTCAAGGTTATTGGGAAGCCGGTCTTGTTGATGCAGAGGCATGCTTTACCGCATTCTTCCGCGAGAATCCCTTTAATGGTGGATTTGCAATTTCTTGTGGTACTGGTCAAATTGCTGACTTAGTTGAGAATTTTATCTTTGAAGACGACGATATTGACTACCTGGCAAGCATTAACTCTCCCGGTGGCGGTCGTCTCTTTAAGCCAGCGTTCCTTGAGTTTTTGCGTAACCATAAGCTCAATATAACCATTGATGCAATCCCAGAGGGAGAGCTTGTTTTCCCACGCGAGCCTATGGTCCGCGTAGAGGGCTCCATTGTTGATTGCCAGCTCATTGAGACCGCTCTCCTCAATCTGGTCAATTTCCAGACGTTGGCTGCAACTAAGTGCGCTCGTGTTATTAAGGCAGCTCAGGGCAATCCTGTCTCTGACTTTGGCCTGCGTCGTGCGCAAGGTCCAGATGGTGGCTTGGCAGTTGCTCGCGCCTCCTATATCGCAGGAGCTTCAAGCACTTCAAATGTCCTTGCTGGCAAAATCTACGGCATTCCTGTTTTTGGTACCCACGCACACTCTTGGGTAATGTCGTTTGATACTGAGCTTGATGCCTTTAGGGCGTTTGCAAAATCTAGCCCAACTAACTGCTCACTTCTGCTTGATACCTATGATGTTCACGAAGGCATCAAGAACGCCATTATTGTGGCAAAAGAGATGGAAGAGCGTGGCCAGCGCTTAAGTGCTGTTCGTATTGACTCCGGAGACCTTGCACGCCTTTCTAAGGAAGCTCGCAAGGCTTTTGACGAGGCTGGTCTTCCTTACATCAAGATTTCCGTTTCAAATGATCTTGACGAGTACACTATCCAGTCGCTGTTTGCTCAGGGCGCACCTATTGACGCCTTTGGTGTTGGCACCAAGCTTGCTACCTGCGATCCACAGCCTTCGCTTGGCGGCGTTTACAAGCTAACCGCTCGCCGTCAGTCTGCGGATGAGCCTTGGACTCCTGTTATTAAGCTGTCTGAGATGGCTTACAAGCGTACCGTCCCAGGTATTCAGCACATTCGTCGTTTCTACGATGCAAACGGCTGTCCTGCGGGTGATATGATTTTTGACCCAGATTACCTGGTCACCAAAAATCCAGAGTCTAAGGCAACCGTTGTAGACATTATTGACCCATACTCAACCCACAAGCTTGAAGGAACTTCTCGCGAGCTGATGGTGAGGTTGGTAGAAGGCGGCAAGCGTGTAGGGGAGAGCGAGTCTATTGAGGTTGCGCGCGATCGTTGTCATGCGGCACTAATGCGCCTGGACGCGGCATACACGCGTTTCTTGAATCCTCAGATTTATCCTGTGGGTCTTGAGCGCGGTCTGGCCAATTTGCGTCATGAACTTGCTGCTCAACATCAGGTAAAATCTTCCGAGGAAACTGAGTAGTTCTCTAGAAGCTACACAACCAACTACGTAATTGCGCTGCATACGTGCACTGAATTTAAAGGAGAACCATGCGCGAGAAGATCGAGGAACTTGTACGTCAAGCCTTGGCAGATGCCCAGGCTGCGGGTGAGTTGCCTGAATTCCAGATTGATGATGTGGGACTTGAGCGCCCACAGGACTCATCAAATGGTGACTGGTCTTCTACGGTTGCAATGCGTTCTGCAAAGCTGGCACACAAGGCTCCTCGTGATATTGCGACAGCTCTTGTAGCTCATATTGCCGAGGACGCGCAGATTGAGCGCGTTGAGGTTGCTGGTCCTGGCTTTGTAAACTTCTATCTGTCTACCGCTGCGGGCAATGAGATTTTTAACACCGTTCGCGAGCAGGGTGCAGATTTTGGTCGTTCTACCTTTGGTGCAGGTCAGAAGGTGCAGGTAGAGTACGTTTCTGCAAACCCTGTTGGTCCTCTGCATATTGGT
Organism: uncultured Atopobium sp.; assembly: GCA_938038135.1. Lineage (GTDB taxonomy): Bacteria > Actinomycetota > Coriobacteriia > Coriobacteriales > Atopobiaceae > Lancefieldella. Next base: position 7,263 of record CALHQT010000013.1, on the reverse strand, counting down.
CATGGCCGCTGGGCTGCTCTTGGAGATTCTCTAAGCCGCATTCTTGCCTTTGCAGGCTATGACGTTGAGCGCGAGTACTACGTCAACGACCACGGCTCTCAGATGGACGTCTTTGGTCACTCCATCTCTAAGCGCTACCTGCAGCTTATTGACATTATGCAGAAGCGTGGCATTGACGCTGATGCAGCTGCTCAGGTGCTTGCAGAAGATCGCAATGCTTACGTTGCAGATGAAGACGATGCTCATCCAGAGCAGCATCCGTTTACTGACGAGTTTATCAACTCTCTTGGCGGTAACGCATACGCTGGAGACTACATAGTTGACCTGGGACTTTTCTTCCTCAAAAATGACGGAGAGGTCTGGGCAGACAAGTCTGAAGATGAGCGCATGGCAGAGTTCCGCGAGCGTGGTTACAAGATGATGCTTGAATCCATCAAAAATACCTGTCACAACGCCCGCGCTGACTTTGATGTGTGGTTCTCTGAGCGCTCTCTCTACGTTAAGGACGAGCAGGGTAAAGACGCCGTTGATCGTGCGCTTGATGCTCTTGATAAGCTTGGGTACCTGTATCGTTCTGATGAGGGCGCGCTGTTCTTCCGTTCCACTGATTTTGGTGACGATAAAGACCGTGTACTCATCAAAACAAATGGCGAGTATACCTATTTTGCTTCCGACGTTGCGTACCACTGGAACAAGTTCCAGCGTGTTGACCACGTTATTGATATTTGGGGAGCAGATCACCACGGATATATTCAGCGTGTTCGCTCTGCTGCCACAGCTCTTGGTTACCCAACTCAGTTTGAGGTTTTGCTTGGTCAGCTGGTTAATCTGCTCAGAAACGGTGTTGCCGTCAGAATGTCTAAGCGCAAAGGAACTGGTATCCACTTTGACGAGCTTCTCGCCGAGGTTGGTGTTGATGCAACGCGCTACACCCTTGTTTCAAAGTCTTCCAACCAGATGATTGACTTTGACATTGAGCAGGTAAAGCGTCAGGACAGCTCTAATCCTGTGTATTACGTTCAGTATGCCCACGCTCGTATTTGCTCTATTTTGCGCCGCGCTGCTGGCGTTGACCTTGATGAGGCAAAGGCGCTTGGTATGGATGCTGTTGCAGATAAGGCTATTGGCTCTGAGGCTGATCTAGGTCTGCTCTCTGAAGACGCCGAGCAGGCTCTTGCTCGTAAACTCTTTGAGTTCCCGGGTCTTGTTGAGGGTTGTGCCCGCGATAGGGCACCATTCCGCATTACGCATTACATTGAAGAGCTTGCTGGTCAGTTCCATGCATTCTATACCGTTTGCCAGGTACTTCCTTCCGAAGGACGCCCACTGGACGCAGAGCTTTCTAGGGCTCGTCTTGCCGCGTGTGATGCAACTCGCCGCGTCCTTGCAATTGCCCTTGACCTAATTGGTGTTTCTGCTCCTGAGGCAATGTAAACGATAGCTAACTATGTTGTTTTGTCATGATACCGTGCAAGTATTGAATACCTGCACGGTATCTTTAGTGAATTTCTCCAGATAATTTACACATTTCTGCGTTATGTAAAAAATTTTTTAATGTATAAAAGAGATAATAAAATTAATATTTATTACTTAAATTTTATATTTCAGCATATAAAAGCCTATTTTGATGTCATATAAGCACCATTTTCTAACATATTTTTGACTAACTATTGTTTTGTCCCCACGTTAACACGTGTTTTTTAGGGGTATACTCATTATGCGAGCAAATAGTAAATGGTTCGGGCATAAGAGTGGAGGTCTCTATGGAACTTCGCGAGTACATGTCCATTCGCAGGTCTTACAACTTGGTTAGAAGAGTGGTGCCTGCTAACAGACGACTCACGTTTGAAGAGTTTGCTATTTTGTGTCGCCTCAATGTGAAGGGCGCCCCTGTTAAGACTTCAGAAATTGCCGAGTATCAGAGTGCTCTTCGTCCTACGATTACTCATCGTACCTCGCACCTGGCAAGGCTTGGTTTCATCAAGAGAGATGAAGGCGCCATTGATCGACGCAACGTAGTGTGTATCATCACAGAAAAGGGTGTAGAAGCAGTTGAGGAGCTGTCCAAGCTCACTTGTGCTCGTATTGCACCCGGCCAGGCGCTTTCACGTACTTCGTTTGAGCGTATCGTCATGTATGTTGACGCTATGGGAGCTCTGTATTGCAGGGCAGCAGATATGGTCCTTCTTGCAATTCTAGATTCTCCTAAAGACGCTCTTTCAATTACAGAGATTGTTGACGCGCTTGGTCTTTTGCAGCCAACGGTTTCTATGTCTCTTACTGCTTTGGCAGAAAGTGGCCTGGTACAGCGCAAACATGATGATGCTCTTTCAAGAAGAGTAACTATGGTTGAGCTCACGCCTCAAGGCAAGACATATATCAAAGAAATCGTTCAGCAAATTGAAGACATTATTGTTAAAAGAAAGAGCCGTACAGCTGTTTAAATGATTTATGCAGATTAAAGAAATCTAGAAGATGGGTTTCTCGAGGTTTAAGGGTTAGTGGTTGCAAATCCCCATTTGCCCGTTTTATGGTGAATTTTATTTATTTTTTCATCATAAGGCGGGCATTTTCGTGGTATATTCCTTTTGGATTTGCACCTATTTGATTTTGTTTGTTATCCCTTCATCATATTTCTTACGTATTTTTACAGATTATTTTGATGAGCAAACAGAGAGGTTTGTACATGTCGGACGAAACATCTTCGGTCCAAAATGATTCTTTAAATGATGTAGAAAATACTCCAGCACCACGTAGACGTGGTAGACCTCGCAAGAGTGAAAATAGTAATTCAGAAAAATCAACTTCAGAAAATACCAATTCTGAGGCAACTGAAGAAAAGACCTCTAATTCATCTGCTGCAAAGCGTCGTCGTGGTCGTCCAACTAAAAAAGAGACCGAGGCTCGTCGTGCAGTAGAGGCAGTTATGGCTGAGGCTTTAAATGCAGCTGGTATTGCAGAGCCTCCTAAACGTCGTCGTGGCCGTCCAAGCAAGGAAGAGATGGAGGAGCGCGCTTTACAGGAGCAGACTCTTGAGGCTCTTCAGGCAGAGGTTCTTGCTCAGGTCCAGGCAGGCGGCAAGGTTTCTTCTGACGTTGTAGATACTGATCGCCTTACCAAGATTGTTCAGGATGCAACTCAGCCTTCTGCAGAGGTAACTCCTGCTCCAGCGTTCACCAAAGCTGAGGCAGAAAGCGCAGCTGACCAGAATGGCAATGCGGCTCAGAGGAACTTCGCTGGTCAGCAGGGTAGTGTTGAGCAGCAGGATAGCGCTGCTCAAGAGCAGGCTGCTGACGCAACAGCAGATACCGAGGTAGCTCCAGCAGAGCGTCCAGGACGCGCACGCACCGGCGCTGCACGTCGTCGACATCGTAATGCTGAGCCAAAAGAAGCGGCTCAGGAGGGCGAGAAGACACAGGAAAACGCACACGCCAACAACCAGGAGCGTCCTTCTCGCGATCGTAGACAGAACAACCAGCGCAACAAGAATCGCAAGCAGGGCCAGGCAAGCGAGCCATCGCTTTCCAAAGAGGCTCTGCAAGAGATGAAGCTTTCTGAGCTTCGTGCTAAAGCAACTGAGCTGGGCATTGAGTACGCAGGCGTTCATAAGTCTGATTTGATTGAGCTTGTATATGCTGCATCTGCAGCTGCTGAGGGCTTTAAGACTGTTGAGGGTATTCTTCAGATTAGCAACGAAGGCTACGGCTGGATTCGTACGGGCAATTACATGGAAGGCGATGACGACGCCTTTGTCCACCAGCAGATTATTAGAAATCTTGGTCTGCGTCCTGGTGATAGCGTCTTGGGCATGGTGGGACCTGCTCGCGTAAATAGCAAATATCCACCACTGCTTAAGGTTACCCAGGTCAACGGTGGGGAAGTTGAGGGTCTTAAGGACCGTCCTCGCTTCAAAGACCTGACTCCTATTTTCCCAGATCAGCCTCTTACAATGGAGCACGGTAAAGACTCCATTACTGGCCGCGCAATTGATTTGGTAGCTCCTATTGGTAAGGGCCAGCGTGGTTTGATTGTCTCGCCTCCAAAGGCAGGTAAGACCACCATTTTGAAGCGCATTTGCCAGTCTATTACCACCAACAATCCTGAGGTCCACCTCTTCTGCCTCTTGGTAGACGAGCGTCCTGAGGAAGTTACGGACATGGAGCGCTCCATCAAGGGCACCGTTGTTGCTTCAACTTTTGATATGCCAGCAGAGAATCACACCGTTGTTTCGGAGCTCGTCATTGAGCGAGCAAAGCGTCTAGTTGAGATGGGTCAGGACGTTGTGGTTATCCTGGACTCCATCACGCGTCTTGCTCGTGCATACAACCTGGCTATTCCTGCTTCTGGTCGTATTCTTTCTGGTGGTGTTGACTCCGCAGCTCTGTATCCACCAAAGAAGTTCTTGGGTGCAGCTCGAAATATCGAGAACGGCGGCTCGCTCACTATTATTGCGTCTGCCCTGGTAGATACAGGCTCCAAGATGGACGAGGTTATCTTCGAGGAGTTCAAGGGCACTGGTAACATGGAGCTCAAGCTTGATCGAGACCTGGCAGATCGTCGTATCTTCCCAGCTATTGATCCTGTTTCTTCTGGTACTCGTAATGAGGATCTGCTTATTAAGCCAGAGCTTCAGCCTATGGTATGGGGCGTTCGCCGTATTCTTGCAGGCTTCAATAACACTGAGCGTGCAACTACTGCTCTTATCAGTGGTCTTAAGCAGACCGACAATAACCAGGACTTCCTGATCAGATCTGCAAAGAAGGCTGCACAGTCTGACTATCCACAGAACTAGCCAATGTAAAATAGGGCTCAAGAAGTGCTTTCCAGCTATTGTTGGAAGGCACTTCTTTTTTCTCGTCATTTTGTTGAATAACTGCCAAAGAATTATGAAAAAGTTTTAAAGACGCTGTAAAAAATAACGAATTACGCTATAGTCATTTCTAACAGCACAATTATGTGTTGCAGCGGATTATACAAAGATGAAATGAAGCCCACCCGTTGCTCACGTCGCCCGTATTGGGTTTAGTAGCATATGCATATTTAGCGTGTGTCTTCATACATCTTCTTAGCGTTTGTAGGGGGAGTTTGTATGACAGAAGGTAGGAATCCGGCAGTAGTCGCCGGCCTGCTCAGTGGACTGGTTCTGGTAGCAGAGCCAGCATCTGCGTATGCCCTTACAGTCAATGAAATTCGCCAAACGCCTCTTGGTGCAATCTTTATAGGCATTGGAGTGGGACTTGCTGCGGTTGCAGTCATTTCTGGTGCGGCCTTGGTAGTTTCTCGCTCGGTAAATCGTGACGAGAAAAACGATGAGGTAGAAGTAAAGAGCCAGTCAGCTGCAACGTTCCAGAGCTCAGATAAGGTTCTATCTTCAAAGCAGGTCTCAGCTGCATCAAACTTCTCGCCAGAAGAGAGCATTGTGATTCCGCTGGACTCTTCGAGGCGCTCGATTGCTGCGTACAAGCCAAAGCACATGAAGGCTTCTCAGTGGGATATGACCGGCTCTATTCGCGTTCAGTCTGCTGAATCGCCTATCCAGACTACCGAGGCACCTGCAAAGAAGGCACAGGTTGTAAGCACGGCCGCAGAGGGTGTGCTTCCCGTTCGTGCAAAGAAGGCTCCTGCGCACTCTACAAACGACTACGCGCAGATTGCAGAGAACTACACCAAGCTTTTGAGCTGGCGTGAGCGCACCGTTGCGCGAGCAAAGGGTGCTGCTGCCGTACTTCTTGAGCGCTTAGGACAAGATCCTATGGACGGTCTGCCCATTATCGAGCGTGCTGACGGAACCGTTGGTGACGTTGGTACAGCTTGGTGGACTAAGGCTGTGGGCGAAGAGTCCATTACGCGCGATTTTGGTATTGCTGAGATTGGTGCCGAGGCTATTCCTGAAGACTTTACCAACCATGCTGCTGATATTTCTAGCCGTATCTCTTACGTTGACCAGGGAGTCTTCCCTGAGAAGCGTACGATTGACGAGCTTGAGCATGCTGATGATTGGACGCTTGCACTGGCTGCAATGGACGAGCATTTAGCTCGCCATGATCAGCAGCAGATGCGCAAGTATCATCCAGTGCAGCTGCCGCTCATTGGTCAGGCCGCTGCTGAGGCTGAAGTTGCAAGCTCGGTGGAGTTGTCGGGTGCAAAACCTGCTGCGTCTCACAAGGTTGCCGCAGCTCAGATGCGTCCTTCTCGCGAGCCAAACTACGCTGGTGTGGTTGCACAATCAACCGCAATGCCGCTGGTCAAGGCTACAAACGATACGTCATCGCATGTTCAGGACATCTTTGACGCGGTTGAGCGTGAGATGGCAGCTGAGCTTCAGGCGGCTGACGAGAGACCAACGCGCGAGCTGCTTCGCCTGATTGAGGGCGGCACCAGCAAGATGAAGAAGATTTCTTCGCTTGATCTTGGCGAGAAGACCAGCGCAGACAAGGCCTCTTACAAGCCTCGTCACTTTGCTGGTGAGCTTCCGCTGGTACGCGAGGCATAAGTAGGCGCAGGAGAACCGGCCCAAAGGCTACGACGGCAATCGTCATACAAGGCTGGAGCCAGTAGAAACGTCCGGTTTTTCTAAAATTATTTCAAGTTAGATAACATTTTTTGGCTGTGGTTCTTTTTTTAGAGCCGCGGCCATATTGTGTTGTGTCACATATTCAACGCTATGGAGAAAAGGAGATGAATATGGCACATAAGCTAACGCGACGACGCTTTTTGGAGGTGGCCGGGACCATTGCGGGGTCGTTTGCTCTAGCAGGCTGTTCGCCAAAGAACCAAGACCCTAACTCCATTTACGTTGGCGTGATGGGACCGTATACCGGCGACGTTGCCCAGTATGGCCTTGCGGTGCGTAGCGGCATTTTGCTGTACCTCAAGGAATTCAACAAGAATGGTGGAGCTGGTGGTCGCCAGATTGTTCCTATTGCAGAGGACGAGAAGGGCGATTCAACCGAGGCCATTCTTGTTTATAACAAGCTGCTTGACGAGAATGTCTGTGCAATTCTAGGTGACGTTACCTCAACGCCAACCATTGCACTGGCACAGAAATCGGTTCTGGACAACATTCCTTGCGTAACGGCATCTGCAACAGCAGAAGATGTTGTTGCCCACGGCAATAACATGTTCCGCGCTACTGTCACCGACCCATTCCAGGGAGTTGTTCTTGCAGAGTTTGCTAAAAAGCAAGGCTATCAGCGTGTAGGAACCATCTTTAACTCTGGTGGCGATTACGAGATTGGCGTTAATAACGCATTTGTCCAGAGG
>CALHQT010000012.1:0-3929 GCA_938038135.1 uncultured Atopobium sp. | reverse complement strand
GAATTTAATGCAAGGGGTGAAGCGCATAAAGCACTACCAGGAAACATTGTTCCTAAAGCATATAAGCCACTAGTTGAGGCTGCGTGATGACTATGAACAAGAAACATAAATGGCTGCCTCTAAAGATTATCTCTATAGTTCTGTTTCTTATGGCCACTGTCTTCCTCTTGTGGAATGCATTTGCTACGCCCTACCCATGGGCAATTGACTCACTTCAGCAAAAAGCGGTAGAGCGGGCCACACAAGAAGCGATCAATACCGCCAGGCAAGAAGGAGACGGCAGAAAGCCTTACCTCAAAGACATCGACTATATGAAGCTCACGCTTGGCAGTTGCTATATAGGAGTAAAACCAGAAACCCGGAACAACCTTATTTGGGAGATTCGATATAGAGATAAACCTGTGGGATATGTCATGCAAGAGCTCGGAACTTTAAGGTTCTCCGCTCTTGCCGGCAATTACGAGTCCTTCAAACTCGTGGATTTGGAGGAAATTTCTCTTGACGACTACAAGGAAGTAAGAGACGGCTCTGTAGAACTTGGACCTTTTGAATGGAAACTTCCCTTCGGTTGGGTAACGGTTGATGGACACAAAGCGTACCGACAAATCAACGGCTACCTTTTTTCACATGGGCTAGCAATAGTTGATGACTACTATTATGAGTTCGATGAGAATGGATATCTCATAAAAGCGATAGGTCCGGCACTGGATTCAGAAACCGAAAATTAAGTGATCCCGCAACAGTTCTATATGTTGTTTACGATCATTCCGGAAATGTAACTGAACTCGCCGAAAAAAGAAGGAGGCCATCAATACTGCCCGTCAGGAAGGAGATGCGGGAAAGCCATACCTAAAAGACATCGACTATACAGAACTTACCCTTGGTGGTTGTTATGTAGGGACGAATTTTAATACATAAATTCCGTATGGAAAAATAATGCCAATTGCCAGTCAAGCTTGCGTGTTTGATGACAGCGGATATCTTGTAAGAGAAGGGCCGTTGGAGGATTCTCCATCAGTTTCGGATACGTAACGTAGGATCCGGATACCTGCGGGTATCTGTGTGGGTTGCGTCAATTGAGTTACATAAACGCAATAGTATGCGGACTCATATAAAGCGAGCAAGAAGAAATCTGTAGTGCAGGAAGCTCAGGTAAACCTGCAAGGTTGCATCCTGACCCCACATACGCAACAAGAATCAATACAAGGCCAATTGCGATAAAAATACCACCGAACAGCGAGAGCAGTCTTTTCGAATGTCCTTCTGACCATGACGTTGTATTTGTTCGCTCCGTGGAGGCTGTGGTCTTCTCGGCAGGAACTTGTGCAAAGAAATGAGCAATCCACTTTGCATAGTCTCGTGCGCTTTGCACGAGAGAATGCATTATGCGAGCTACTATCGGTATTACCAGTATGGAAACACCTCCTATGAGCAGAAATACACCGGCAGAAAGCGCGCCGGAAAGGAACATGTCGTGCAGAAATCCCACTACAAGTGCCGGGATGCTCATTACTCCGCAGAAAAGACCACAGGCAACTGCAAAGCATAATGAAATAACAAGTGCCCAAATTACAAAATAAATGCTCAATGCCGTAAGTGCGAGGGCAAACGTAAGGGGTATCCAGACAATAGCGCCTATGACGAGAAGTACGATAGTTATGGACCTAAGTACCGAATCAGAGCGGATACGCTGAGTTGCGCGTAGAAACGCAGGCATACTCTCCAGTGCTGATTGAACCGCATCATCAATGCTTCCCATGGCTGCTACGGCTTTTTCCTCGGACATACCGTCTTCCATACGGTCGTGTATTGCCTCGTCGTAATAGGCAAGAGCATCATCAATGCTGTTTTTGGGAACATGCTTTTTCTTAAGGTTTGCGCGAAGTTCGGCAAGAAACTCATCCTTTTTCATGACGATGCTCCTTCTTTAATGTAGGAGAGAATGTCTGTAATGGAGGCCTCATCAGCGATAAATCGTGAGAGCTCTAAGTGTCCCGCGTCAGTAATCAAATAATATTTGCGGAGACGACCGTTGTGCTCACGTGTGTATTCGGAAAGGAAATGTTGCTTAGCAAGACGTTTCAAAATGGGATAGAGCGTTGACTCGGAGAGCTCAAGCGATGCAGGGGCATCCCGGATGATTTGATACCCGTAGGAATCTTTGCGGGCTATGGCTGCGAGGACGCAGATATCAAGAAATCCACGCTTCAGCTGTGCATCCACAATACGTCTCCTTCAATATACTATGTGATACATAGTATATATTACTCAGGCATACTATGCAATACACAGTATGAAAAAATACAGTATGAACTTGCCATCTTTGTAGGTGTTGTAATATTTCTATAGCGCTATGTGTGTGAAAATAGTATGTATGAAAGACGGTCCGGTGGCGGACAAAGGAGACATGAGTTGAACTTCCGTGAAGACGATGCCGATACACAGAACAACACCGACGTGCAAAAAAGCAATGGACTCGCTTGATCACGATTTGCTGACAGGCGAGACGCTGGACGTTGGAGATAAAGTTACGCGTCGGCTCTCACAGGAGCAAGCCACCCTGCCTCATCCCGCTGCAAAATCGTCAGGCCCCATACAGAGCAAGCAAGAAATCGCAGCAGAAGCGGTTAAGAAATGGGAGGCAGTTCACACGCGGGTGGCTTTTTGGTGACTAGTTATAGGAGCGGCTCTGTGAAGAGAGCTTGCCTGCGACCTGGGATTACTGTGGCAAAATCCAGCTAGGAAGGCCGTCAGAGAAGATGCGTGCAAGGGGGTACGCCTCTTCAATAGTCAGTGTTGCAACAACGCGATAAGGGCCTTCTGCTGACGTATCAAATACCAGCGCAAGGGGTTTCCCGACATCGGTGGTGGGGAGTGCAAGATAGATGCAGTGTTTGGACGGATTGTAGAGCTCAACGGCCATGCGCCATCCATGTTTTGCTGCTCGCAGGGCGTTTTGCACCAGAGGCGAGTCGTCATCAAATCCGCACTCGGGATCAAAGAGCAGAGGCGCGGCACCTGGAACGGGAAGCGAGAAGTCAGCGTCAGTGTGCATGAGCTGCTGCTCGTTCTTTCTGTAGACGTACGCTGCGGAAAGGCAAGCTTGCGCTGCCTGCAACGAGGGCGCGTCGCTCAGATAGGTGGTGCTAAGCGCATTCCAATCGGAGACAGGAGCCTCGTTCATGACCACGTCAACAGGGTTTATGGGCAGCTGCTTTTCTGCGGCGGGCAGTTTCTCCCATGAAGCGATACCAGACTTAGGCAGACCGCGAAGCACATCAACTGTCTGATCCTGCAGCTCATCTGCAGAAACGCTGAGCTTCAAGAGCGTCCAAGGACGCAGAGCTCCGCGTTTTGACTTGCGGATAGTAGCGGTAATTACCTCGTCTGTCTGCGGTTTCTTGTAACGCGTGTTAAACGTAAACGTGCCGCCCTTGGAAATGAGCGCGCGAGAAGACACTGCAAGTTTGAAGTCTTCCTCCAGCTGCTTGAGGACGTTGGCGTCAACGGGAGCCATCTGATACAAAATGCCGAGAAGCTCGTTGTTGACGTGGAGTTCTTCTTCAAAATCGGCAGGGTATGTTGGGGCAGGGGCAGGAGCTTCATTCTGATTGATTGCCGGCGTAGAAGTTTGGGATTCAGAAACTGTAGTGCTAGAGGTGGAACTTGTTGTACTCAGCGCCTGTTGCAACACAGAAGGAGCTGCCTCAAGCGTTTTTTCTTCATCGGAAACGTCATAGGGGTTGTAGGTAACGGTAAGCGAGATAGTTGGCTCGGGAACTATAGGTTCAGAAGTTACAGGCTCAGGCATTTCTTGCTCTGGAGCTGGTGATTCGGTTTCAGTGGCCTCTGGAGCTAGCGTTTCGGCTTCAGCAGGTTCTGCGGCTGCCTCATTGGCAGTCTCTTGCTTGGGCTCTTCTGCAGCTGTT
>CALHQT010000011.1:0-9905 GCA_938038135.1 uncultured Atopobium sp. | reverse complement strand
CTACGTTTTTAGTAATAACACGCAGAGCGATAAGATCGTAGATGTTGGAGAACTCTCTGCCCTTGCGGACCATCTTTTGATAAATGGACCACAGGTGCTTAGGACGTCCCGTAATCTGGAAGTCAGTAAGACCGGCAGCATTAAGCTCATCAGTCAGAGTCTTTTTAGCGTTGTTGAGGTCATTCTCTCTTTGTGCACGAGAGTCAGAGACCATGCGAGCAACACGCTGGTACTCCTCTGGTTCAAGCCAGAAGAAGGACAAATCCTCAAGCTCCCACTTAACCGAAGAGATACCCAAGCGGTCAGCAAGTGGTGCATACACGTCCATGGTTTCTCGCGCCTTAAACAGACGACGGTCCGGTGGAAGTGCTGCCAACGTACGCATGTTATGAAGACGGTCGGCAAGCTTGATGATAACAACGCGGATGTCCTTTGACATGGCAAGGAACATTTTGCGCAGGTTAAGCGCTTGTTTCTCGTCCATTGAACTGACTTCGATGGACGTAAGTTTTGTGACGCCGTCAACAAGCTCAGCCACTGACTCACCAAAGCGAGAAGAAATTTCATCTAGCGAGGCAGACGTATCTTCTACGGTATCGTGCATAAGGGCAGCGCAGATGGTGTCTTCATCCATATGAAGATCGTGCGCAAGAATAAGGGCCACTTCAACTGGGTGGTTGATATAAGGCTCGCCAGAACGACGACGCTGGTCTTTGTGATAGTCAGCAGCAAAGGCATATGCAGCAGCAATCTTTGCCTGAGCTTCCTCAGGTAAATATGTACGCACGGCTCCCTCAAGCAGCCGGTAATTATCCGCGCCTGGCGCCTTGGCCTCTTTTGTGGTCCTCTCGTCACTCATCAGAGGACTCCCTTCCCCCATCAAACGTTGAACCAATTTCTGGAACGATGGGTTTTGTTATAGCATCTGCCAGCTCATCTGGTGAAGCAGAAAGTACCCACTGAGCAAATGATTCAAACTCAGCGTGCGCTTTAAGCCCCTCAGCGTAGCGTGCAGACTCCAGCAAGTCCATGTGCGAAGCTTGACTATTGACGGAGATTGTTCGCGATTGATCAAACCCTTCAATGCTAATAAACCCTAGCTCAGCAAAAACGTCAAGTGCAACGCGAACGGTTTGCTCGTCAGCCTTAGATCGCGGGTCAATTTCTAGCGCCATCTGCGCAATATCTTCATCAGTGAGTGCTGAATCAGCTGTCTGAGCACCAAGCTTTGGCTGCAGTGCCGTAAGCGCGCGGTAGACAGCTACCAGGGCTTCTCGCTGTGGTGCATGAGAAGAAAGGATGCGCTCGTTAACACGCATATCATGCGCATCAAATAGCATCTGAATTACAGAAGGCTTACCGTCTCTACCTGCGCGTCCACTCATCTGATTGAAGGCAACGCGACCAAATGGCAGGTGATACAGAATAACCTGGCGAATATCAGAGATATTGACGCCTTCGCCAAATGCGCTGGTAGCAATGATGCAACAAACGTCTCCACGCCTAAAAGCGCGCTCAACGTTCTTGCGTATCTGAGGTGTTAGACCCGCATGATAGAACGCAATCTTGTGACCAAGTTCTGGAATACGATGGCGTAGCATACGCGTCAGTGCCTGCGCTTGCTCCCTTGAATTGACGTAGACAACCGTTTTTGTGCCATCTGACACAAGAGAAAGCAGCGCACATTCCCTATCCTTAGCACCGCGAAGGTCTTTGAGCTCTAGGTTAGTACGAGCTGTTTTATCTTTGTATACATGCTCTGCTTCAATGGAGAGAAGCTCACAGATGTTCTGAGCTGCCTGTGTGGTAGCCGTAGCTGTTGTGGCAAGTATCTGCGGACTCCCAAGCATCTTTAGTACCTGTGGCATTTGTGCGTAGGCAAGTCTGCCCTCAGAAGCATTCATGCCCACGTGATGTGCCTCGTCAAACACTACAAATGAGATGTTTTGCGCCGCGACAAATTGATCAGCGTGGAGCGAGAAGAACTCTGGAGTAGTCAGCACAATATCAAGCTCATTGTTTGTCATGCGAGCAAACAGGTCTTCTCGGCTGGAAAGGTCTGTTTCTCCGTTGAGTACCTCGACAGAAATTCCTAGAGGCTCAAAGGTGTTTTTTATGCTTTGAACCTGGTCGTTGATGAGGGCGCGCAGCGGATAGACAAACACGCTCATTTTATGTTGCAGCAGCGCAACACGAGCAGCATGAACCTGGAAGATAAGCGATTTACCTCTACCTGTTGCCATAACAGAGAGACAAGACGTTCCTTGAGAGAGAACCTCTAGTGTTTTCTTTTGCAGAGGCAAGAGCTCTCTTGAACCAATCATGGACGTGACCAGGGTCTGGGTAAGCTCCTCAGAAGAAAGACTCTCCAGCTCACGGCGCTTTTGCTGCGCCTGTTCTTGGGAGGCCTCACCAGCCTCTGTAGTCTCCTTGGTAACCACAAGGGGCAAGTCAGCAGCGCTGCCGAGAAGATCCGCTTCAATGGGGCCGTCATCTTCATCGGTAAAGTCTCTGTAGAGAATATCTCTGACCATGAGTTTTGGCTTAGTTCTGCCCTGCCAGGTCTCGTTAACTGCTTCAAAAATCAAATCAACAGCTCCGTCATACTCAGCTGCCGCCTCAACATGAGGCGTTCTAAACATGATGGATGAAATTGAAGAAATACCGTTTGAAGCCATAAAACAAAGATGAGCTCCGCCTGCACCAACACGCGAGCGATTCTTCATCACTACACCCTTGACGCCAAAGAGCGGCTTTTTATTACCCTGACCAAAAGGTTGCAGTGCCTCAAGGGCGTCAATGGAGTTGATGGTAATTTCATCAAGGTTTACTAGTGCTGTAACTTCTCCTGAAGCCTCAAACTCTTCTTCTGGGAGCTCTGCCATGACCTCAGATAAACGCTTTCTAAAAGCATCAATCTTTGCTGTTTCTACCGTTACGCCAACGGCTCCTTGGTGGCCACCAAAACGGACGGTAAGGTCTGCACATTGCTCAACGGCGTGGAATAAATCAACGGAGCCAACAGAGCGGCCAGAACCGCGAGCAACTCCATCTTGGATGGTAAACAGAATGCAAGGCACGTGATAGCGATTAACAATTCTTGAAGCAACAATGCCCTTTACGCCCTCATGCCAACCCTCTTTGGCAAGCACAATTGCGTGGCCGCCATCGTAAATTACTTTTGCCTGCTCAAGTGCTTCATCGGTAAGCTTTGCCTCAATAGCACGACGCTCGGCATTAATCTCTTCTAGTTTTCCAGCAAGAATGGTTGCCTCTTCAGCGTCTTCTGTAAGAAGAAGGTCAAGCGCAATATCAGTAGTACCCATGCGCCCTGCTGCATTAAGGCGAGGAATAATAGAAAACGGCAGATTATCTGCAGAAATCTGGGCAATATCTTGACCAGCAACAGCAGCTAGAGCCACAAGACCTGGACGAAGACCTTTCTGGAGACGCTTAACACCTTCAGAAACCAGCGCACGATTCTCTTTGTTGAGCATCATCATGTCAGACAGCGTGCCCAACATAGCAACATCAATGTAATCAAGCCAAAGCTGAGGCTGATCTTGAAGCTGTCCTAAAACCTGCACTAGCTTAAGGGCAACGCCTGCACCAGCAAGTTCTCTAGAAGGACAATCTTCAACAAGCTTTGGATCAGTGACTGGAACACCCTGGGGCACCAAATCTGCAGGCTCATGATGATCGGTAACAACAACATCAATCCCCTGCTGCAAAAGCCAAGCAACCTCTTGAGCAGCAGCAATGCCATTGTCTACCGTAATAATTAAATCTGGCTTTCTATCTTGCAAAACTCTTGCAAGAGCCTCTTTAGAAAGTCCGTATCCCTCACCAAAACGATGCGGAATATACGGCAAAACATCTGCTCCCAATCGACGTAAAGCCAGGGTAAGCAAACACGTTGAGCTCATTCCATCAACATCAAAATCACCAAAAACGGCAATCTTTTTATGCTCAACAATTGCCTTATGAACGCGGGAGGCAACCTCAGCCATTCCAGGAATACACTGTGGATCAAGCCAATCCCTTTGCAAGGATGGCGAGAGAAACTCTTGAGCTGTGGCTACATCAGTAAATCCACGTGCTACTAATACACGAGCAACAAGTGGCGTAACGTGCAATTCTTTTTTAAACAGCGACTCTAGATATACGTCTTGTGTAAGAACACTCCAACGAGTGCTTTTCTCGATGCCGGGCATCATATCCTCTTTTCTGTGGCGGCAGAGCCAGCCAGGGGCACCTCGGGCGCCCGCGAATGTTTATCTCTTTCATTCTACCCGTGTCACCGGACAAAAAATGACTAGCCCACAAATTAGTGAGCTAGTCATAAAAAAATTTAAATCAAAGTTGCTTGCGCAGGGCTATCAAAGTTGCTTATGCAGGGCTATCAAGATTTCTTGCACAGCGCTATCGAGAAGACGGGTTTCTCGCCAGGCGAACTTAGAAATCAACCACGCCGTCAGAGTTTTCCCACTCCTCAACAAAATCACTGTACGTACCTGCAAGAATTGCTTCTCGTGCCTGACGCATCAGCTCAAGCAGGAAGTAAATATTGTGCATAGAAAGCAGCTGGCCGCCCAGCATCTCGTGCTGTTTGACCAGGTGATTGATGTACGCGCGAGAATAACCGCCCGTACAAACCGGACAGGTGCACTTTGCGTCAATAGGACCCGCATCGGCAAAGTACTTAGCGTTCTTGAGGTTCATGCGGCCCTCGTGGGAA
Source organism: uncultured Atopobium sp. (assembly GCA_938038135.1). Taxonomy (GTDB): domain Bacteria; phylum Actinomycetota; class Coriobacteriia; order Coriobacteriales; family Atopobiaceae; genus Lancefieldella. Next base: position 5,167 of record CALHQT010000011.1, on the reverse strand, counting down.
AATGCGGTGCCCATACGTGCGGTGCGCGTTGGAAGCACGCAGTCAAACATATCAATGCCGCAGGCAACGCCGCGAATAAGCGTGGACGGATTGCCAACACCCATCAGGTAGCGAGGCTTATTACGTGGCATGTAATCGGCGCAAAGTGGAGCCAGAGTCTCAAACATGACCTCGTGAGGCTCTCCAACGGAATAGCCACCAATGCCATAACCGGGGAAATCGCCAATGGACTCAAGATGCTCAATGGAGCGCTTGCGCAAATCAAGATGCATTCCGCCCTGAACAATGCCAAAGAGCGCCTGATCAGGACGGGTATGAGCCTTAAAGCACCTCTCGGCCCATGCGCTTGAAAGCTCAACACCACGCTCAACTTTTTTGCGCTCGGCAGGATAGCCTACGCACTGATCAAGCTGCATAACAATGTCTGCACCAAGGTTCTGCGCAATCTGCATATTAGTTTCTGGCGTCCAGTACGACCATGCACCGTCGTAATCTACTGCACGGAATTTAACGCCCTCGTCAGAGAGCTTCATGAACTCCTCGTGACTAAAGACCTGGAATCCGCCTGAATCCGTCAGAATTGGTCCATGCCACTGCATAAAGTCATGCAAGCCACCCATCTGTGCAACCAGCTCATCTCCTGGTCGCTGAGACAGATGGTACGTATTTGCCAGAATAATTTTGGCGCCAAGGTCACGAACGGTATCGGTCATCAAACCTTTAACGGTTGCCTTAGTACCAACCGGCATAAAAATAGGCGTTGGAATATCACCATGAGGCGTATGGAAGATGCCGGCGCGTGCATGCGTCTTAGGATCTTCGGCGAGAAGTTCGTAGGTAAACCAAGTATCTTCTTTTTTCTCTGCCCAATTTTCTGTGTGTACACAGGAAATTTTGGTGGTAAAACCCTGTGCTTTTTTGGAGCCGTCTGGCATGTAACCTCGATTACAACGTGCGGAGAGCATCAACCAAAGCTGTCTTGCCCTCTGTTTTCTGGTCCTTCATTTTTATCACACGTGCAGGACATCCCGCTACCACAGCGTTTGCTGGAACATCCTCAACTACCACAGCACCTGCTGCGACAACAGCGCCCTCTCCAACGCGAATGCCCTCGATAACCACGGCATTTGCGCCAATAAGGACGTTATCCTCAACAATAACTGGCGTAGCAGATGCAGGCTCAACAACACCAGCAAGAACAGTACCAGCACCAATGTGGCAGTTCTTACCAACAGTTGCACGTCCACCCAGAACAGCGCCCATGTCAATCATGGTGCCCTCACCAATAACAGCACCAATATTAATAACAGCACCCATCATAATGACGGCGTTGTTACCAATCTCAACGCGCTCACGAATCAGTGCACCTGGCTCAATACGTGCGTTTACGTCCTTCATGTTCAGCAGAGGAACACCGGAGTTTCGACGGTCATTCTCGATGTCAAAGTACTCAAATGCGTCTGCATTCTGCTCAACAACGCTCTTGAGCTCGGACCAATCGCCAAAAACTATCTTTGAGGTGCCCTCACCATACACGCGAGAAGATCCGTAAGACACAGAAGCGCCCTCACACTCTTTGACGTAGAGCTTAATAGGGGTCTTCTTCTCTGATGTAGCAATGTAGTTAATAATTTCCTGGGCGTCCATGCACGTCCTTTCTCAATCAAACAGATGCTAACCTATATAAGCGAGCACATGCGGTTATTCAAAAATCAACTCTTCAAAGGTATAAAAACCTGGAGCTTTTGTAAGCAATCTCTCAGCACACGCAACGGCACCGTTCACAAAAATCTGACGAGACGTTGCGCGATGAGTCAGGCACACTTCCTCATCCTGTCCAAAGAAATGAACCTCATGAGTGCCGGCCACCGTGCCGCCTCTGAGGGCAAACACACCAATCTCATCTTTGGTGCGAGCTCCACAGAAGCCTTCGCGACCAGAAACAACGGGGCGAGTTCCCTCAGGATCAATAGCGGCGAGCAGCAGCTTTGCTGTGCCGGACGGAGCGTCAACCTTCTGGTTGTGGTGCGTCTCCACAATCTCGGTGTCCCAGCCATCAAGCGCCTCAGCAGCCATAGCTACCGCGCGTCTCAACACGGCAACGCCCACCGAATAGTTTGCCGCGTGAATTACCGGCACGCTCTCCCCCAGCTGCCTGAGCTCAGAAAGCTGCTCTGGCGAGAAACCCGTGGTGCCAGAAACCAGTGCGCATCCGCGCTCGCGCACAAACCCGACAACAGTATCAAAGGCAGCAACGCCAGAAAAATCCACAACCACATCAGGCGTCTGCTCAACGGTATTCAGCTGATTGATATTCTCGTGACCAAACGCACCAAGCACCTCAAAACCGTGAGCAATAAGGGTTTGCTCAATGAGCTTTCCCATCTTGCCGGTACCAACTACTACTGCACTAGGCATCAAGAAGACCAGCCTTTCTCATAGCGTTTTCAAGCACTTCTGCGTGCTCATCAGTCATCTTCCACAGAGGCAAACGATAATTCTCTTCCATAAGTCCCATGCGAGCCAAAGCAGCCTTTACAGGAATTGGATTAACTTCGCAGAAGAGAGCGTGAACCAGGTCAAGATACTGAAGTTGCAGCTCACGGGCAAGGGAGACCTCTCCGCGATGCCATGCGGCTACCAGGTCATGGACCATCTTTGGATCCAGGTTAGACCAAACAGAAATAACACCAGAAGCACCCAGAGAAAGCAGTGGCACAATCATGTCGTCATTTCCTGACCACATAGTAAAGTCATCGCTCAGATAACGAGCAACCTTTGTTGCGTATGCAATATCGCCAGAAGCCTCTTTAATACCCCAAGCATTTGGATGTGCAGCAAGTCTTTGAACATTGCGCTCAGAAATTGAGCAGCCCGTTCTGCCAGGAATGTTATACAAAATACAGGGGACATCAACGCGGTCTAGTACATACGAGAAGTGCTGGTAGATGCCCTCTTCGTTACTCTTGTTGTAGTAAGGGGTAATCAGCAGCAGGCCATCAACACCCGCCTTCTCTAGAGCTTCTGCCTTACGTAAAGACTCAGCAGAAGAGTTAGAGCCAGCGCCGCCGATAACAGGAACTCTGCCTTGAGCCCTGGCAAGGATTGCCTTAACTACCTCGATGTCCTCCTCGTCTGTCATGGTTGAGGACTCGCCGGTAGTACCAAGAGCGAGAATACCGTCAATTCCCTGCTCAATCTGGAAGTCTACAAAGCGCTCAAGAGCTTCAAAGTCAACATTTCCCTGAGCATCAAATGGGGTTACTAAAGCGGTAATTGCACCAGTTACGTTCTTCATATCCATAGTTTTTCTCGCCCTCTAACGTGTGGTGTTTGTAGTTGTTTGTTGTGCAAGATTTGAAAAGTCTGATCCGTCAAATGCAAGCGTTGCAAAGTAATCGGCCTCTGTCTCAGCGCGGCGAATAAGCTGCACGGATCCGTCTTCTAGAAGCAGCAGCTCAGCGGAGCGCAGACGGCCGTTGTAGTTATAGCCCATCGAGAAACCATGAGCGCCTGTATCATGGATGAACAAGAGGTCACCCACAGCCACCTCTGGGAGCTGGCGGTTCTTTGCAAACTGATCGTTATTCTCGCAAAGTCCACCTACAACGTTATACGTATGAGTTGTAGGAGCGTCCTCTTTGCCCATAACGGTAATGTGGTGGTAGGCGTCGTAGATTGCAGGACGCATAAGGTTTGCCGCACACGCGTCTACGCCAAGATAGTGGCGGAACGTCTCTTTTTGGTGCAAAACGCGAGTAACAAGCGCACCGGCGGGGCCCAAAAGCCAGCGTCCAAGCTCGGTGTAAATGGCAACGTCTCCCATACCTGCGGGAACTAGAACCTCTTCAAAGGCGCGCTTTACACCCTGACCAATGGCCAAGACGTCAGGCTCAACCTGGTCTGGCTCATACGCCACACCAATACCACCAGAAAGATCAATAAATCCAATATGGATATCAAGTTCTTTGTGCAGCTTAACGGCCAGCTTAAAGAGAACGCGCGCAAGGTTTGGATAGTAATCTTCCTCTTGTGCGTTACTGGCCAGGAAGGCATGAAGACCAAACTCAGTGACACCTTTGGTTTTAAGATACGCAAACGTCTGGAAAAGCTGCTCTTCTGTCATGCCAAACTTAGCATCATCGGGATTTCCAATAATGCCGTTTTGCGACTCAAACACGCCACCAGGATTAAGGCGTGCGCACATGACCTGCGGCATGTTGCTTCCCACTGCTTCTTCAAGCGTTGTAAGCATGTCGCCGCCAGCGTCTAAGTTAATAATGGCTCCCAGCTCATGAGCGCGAGCAAAGTCAAGCACCGTAGTGTCGTTTGACGAGAGCATAATGTTTTGACCGGTGACTCCACAGGCTTTTGCAAGGGTGAGCTCTGTGGCATTTGCACAGTCACAGCCACAACCAAGCTCTGCCAGCAATCTCACAATGTAAGGATTTGGCGTAGCCTTAACCGCAAAGTACTCTTTAAAGCCAGCGTTCCAGCTAAAAGCCTCTTGTAACAGCTTTGCGCGGCGAATAATCTCTGCTTTGTTATACAGATGAAATGGCGTTGGATACGTCGTAGTGATTGCCTCTAGGGCATCTACAGAAACAAACGGTTTCTTACTCAAAGCTCCCCCTCAAATTGGGGGCGCAATACACCGTCAAAGTAGCACCCCCGAAATCTCGGACAGTCTTGCATGTATTTCATACAAGCCCACCTGACAACCACGCCTGATTGCCAAGTTCGGCGAACCTCGCCTCCTTCTGGGGTCACTGCCTGCCGACTAACCCAGAACCCATCGTGCTCGCTCCTCTATTGACAGTAAAACCCTACCACAGAAAGCTCTGTATTTGGGCTAGTTTTGTTCTTCTCGCAAAGTATTAACAAAAGTCTTAAGGCGAGAAAGGCCTTCTGTCAGATTCTTGTCAGAAGCGGCATAACTGATACGCACGTACCCCTCGGCGCCAAAGAAAACACCAGGTACCAACGCTACACCAAACTCCGCAATTGCACGCTCACAGAACGCCTCAGAATCAAGAGCAAATTCCTTGATTGATGGAAACGCATAGAAAGCGCCTTCTGGTTCTTCAACAGGAAGATTCATCTCTGCAAGCGCAGAAAGAACAATCTGCCTGCGATTTTTATAATTTGTACGCATAGGCGTAACGTC
>CALHQT010000010.1:0-2881 GCA_938038135.1 uncultured Atopobium sp. | reverse complement strand
AGACGGTCCATTGGCTTGCGCGCTTCCATGTCCAGCTTAATGTCTGCAACTGCGCTTTCTTGGTCTGGTGTCAGCTGATACGGGAAGCTAGACTCCATCTCTTCCTGAGCAGGAGTATCCAGCGAGAACGCATAGCCCGGCACCGAAGCGCGGCGCGTGTAAAGATCTACCAGGTCAAACGCCAGTTTCTTAGCAGACTTTCTTGCCTTGTTAGTGGCGCGAGACCAATCTGCCGTGTTAAGCCTAGTCAGGCGTGGATTATTGCCGTCAGGTCCCACATAGCGCGTGATGCGGTCAACTTGCTCCAGGGGTACATAGAGTTTATCGTCATTGGCGTACTCAAGCAGGAAGTAATCACGCTCTCTACCTGCAACTTCTTGACGCACAATGGCGGTAAAGTGCGCAATACCGTGCGTTGCGTGAACAACGTAGTCGCCCGGCTTAAACGGGAACGTCACCGTTGTGGGATCAATGCGCTTGGAACGCTTCTTGTTGCGAGCGCTCCTGGCCGTCAAGTCCGAGACAGAAAGCACTGCTAGATTGGCCGTTGGAATGATGATTCCTGCGGGAACGGGCGCGTCGGTAAACGTGACGCGACCTCGCTTGAGCGGCGCGTAGACGCCGTTTTGACCTGGCTCGTTTTCAAGCGCCGTACCCAGCGACTCCTCAAACGGAATGGACTCGTCCGAAAAAAGCAGCTTAAGATGCTCTCGAGCAGCACGGTCGGGAACCGCGAACACCACAGCATCGCGGTCTTGTACCAGCTGCCTCACACGACCCAAAAGCTTTGCGTCCGAGCCTGCAATGGACGGCTGCACCACAGAGAGCTCCGACGTTACCGCAGCTCCCGTACGTAGAAGTGACGAGAAGGACAGGCGCTGCTGCGAGCCAAAGTCCATAGCCTTGGGGTCTGTATACAGACCATCTAGTTTCACTTTTGATGCTGTTGCGGATGCGGAGATTTCATCATAGGCGCGCTGACAATCATCAAACAGCGAGCGAGGCTCTGCAAGAACTACCAGTGTCTCTGAAGAGATATGCTCAAGCGGGCTGGCAGTGCCTCCGTACAACACGGGAAGATAGCGCTCAAGTGCAGGAGCCTGAGCTCCACGCTGAATAAGCTCCAGGTCAGCAGCGAGCGCAGAGTTTTCTTGCGCGCGCGTGTAGAGCGCTTCTTCTGCGCGGCGAATGGTCTCTTTGGTAAACGCAAGCTCTCTAGCTGGGGCAACAGTAACCTCATCAATGGCGCCGATGGTCTGTCCGGTAGCCGCCACCATGCGTCTGATGCGGTCAATCTCGTCTCCGAAGAACTCAATGCGCACAGGACTTGTAGCTTGAGCTGGAAAGATATCAACCGTATCGCCATGAATGTGGAAGGTACCTGGCGCATCTACCTCTCCCGTATCGGCGTATCCCATACCGACGAGCAGCGAGGCTACCTCCTCAAAGGGGACGTCGTCGCCAACGGTAAACGTTGCAGGAAGAAAATAGCCCGAACCAACAGGGGGAACTCTGCGCATCAGCGCGTGAGCACTTGCAACTACAATGACCTTCTCGCCAGCGGAAAGCTTGGCGATGGCACGGCACCTAGCTCCAATAAGGGCGTCGTCTGGCGTGGTATCCGACCAGGGACGATCCTTGCGGTTGGGATAACGCAGCACAGCGTCGTTGCCTAGCCACGCAGCAAGCGAGCGCGCCGTGCGGTCCGCGGCATCCTCGCCCGCGACAACCAGCAGGCACGGACGGGGATTTTGCGCCCAAAGTGCAGCTAACATCAGCGGACGAGCGCTTTGCGAGAGGGACAGTGTGGCATCAGATCCACGCGATAGCTCTCGCTTTAGCTTCTCTAGCTCGGGCGCGCTCAGTAGTTGAGCTGCAACTCTATTGATAAACACACAGTCTCCCGCCATGCCGCTAAACCCACATGCAAACGCATGCGGGTTACACCAAACCTTGCTGGATGAGACGCGTCGTGCGGCCACGCCGTACGCTTACCGCGACGTCCCACGAACAGGTTTGATAACTTTTCAATTGGGCTGTTATTGTAGCTGTTATGCAGCTATTTTGCTATTCTCGCCTCACGTGATAACGTAACTACATACTGGGTACACATAGAAGGAATTGAGGAGAGGTTATGCCCAGAGAATCAAAGAAAGTCAAGGTAGAACGCGGCATTGAGCTGTGCCGACGCATGCACGAGCTCTATCCAAGCGTCCAGAGCGCGCTGGATTACCACGACGCGTTTACCCTGCTCATCAGCGTTATGCTTTCAGCGCAGACTACTGACGCCGCGGTAAATAAGGTCACGCCCGAGCTGTTCCGCCGCTGGCCAGACGCGCCATCCATGGCGGCCGCTAATGCTGTCGAGGTCGGAGAGGTCATCCAGACCATCGGCTTCTGGCGTGCAAAAGCCAAGCATTGCGTGGAAACCGCACAGATTCTATTGACGGAGTATGGCGGAGAAGTTCCAAACACCATGGAAGACCTGGTCAAACTTCCCGGCGTTGGTCGAAAGACCGCAAACATTGTTCTCAACAAAATGTTTAACGTGGTCGACGGCATCGCGGTGGACACACACGTGTATAGAATCTCCAAGCGCATGCATTTGAGCTCAGCTTCCACGCCACTAGCTGCCGAGAAGGACCTGCTCGCGCTTCTCCCCCACGAGCTCTGGAAAGACGTCAACGAAGAGTGGATTCACTTTGGGCGAGAGACCTGCACTGCTCGCAACCCCAAGTGCGTTGGCTGTCCCATGAGCGACATCTGCCCCTCCTACGAGCAGCCCAATCGCTGGTTCAAGGGATAGCACGGGCGCGAGCTGGAAGTTCCACATAACATGCAGGTCAGACCGGTGTTCACGCAGGTGGACACCGGTTTTTTG
>CALHQT010000009.1:0-5375 GCA_938038135.1 uncultured Atopobium sp. | reverse complement strand
AGCGTCATGTATACGTCTTTTTAACAGATTATCTGACTTAGGTGTGTTTTGAATCGCCTCCCATTTCTTATGTCCAAGAAATGGGAGGTAGTTCACATCTTAGCGATAAGGCGTTTTTTTGTGTATGTAACGATTTTTAGGCGAGAAGAACGTGATGTAGATCTTCTACCGTATCTACAATTGCAACCGCTCCCGCATCAATAAGCTCCTGTTTATTGGTAGTTTTGCCATACAGAACGCCAATACACGGAATCTTATTTGGGAATGCTGCTTCCATATCAAAACGACGGTCGCCAATCATGACGCTTTCAGAAGCATCAAAGCCAAGCTGGCGCATAACGTGAGCAATAGCAGTGATTTTATCAGTTGCTGCCTCATCTATTCTTCCAGCATAGGTATCAAGAACACCAATAAGGTTGTTGTCCCTAAGGCCCATCTCTAGCATGGGCTGATTCTTTGAGCTTGCTACCGCAACCTTTTTACCGGCGGCATGAAGGTCATCAATGAGGTCTATCATACCCTCAAAGAGTGGCCATTTTCCTGTAGTTACATAAAGCTCTCGGTAACGCTTAGTAACCGCAACAGCATCCTCATGGCTTAAGCCAAAGACCAGCTCAAATGCATAAGGAAACGGTGGTCCTACAAGCTTTTTAAGGTCTGATTCTATAAAGTCTGTGTGACCGCAGTCTGTCATTGCCATCTTCGCGGTAGAAACAATGGTGGGCAGCGTGTCTGCCATAGTCCCATCAAAGTCAAAAATAATAAGCGAACGATTCTGCAGGTCTGAAACTACATCAGAAGCTACCAATGCTTTGTTTGTATCAGTTACGTTTTGCATTATTGCCATGTCAATCCAATCATCTACGTATGTGAGTATACCGTTCATGGCGCAAAACTAACCAGTCAATGACATTTTCTTCTCGCCTGCCGAATTAACTATTGACAGCTGAAATGTCGTACACCAGCAAAGGTATATAGTTAACTATAGATGAATCAGTATGCCTAACCTGGGAGGTGTATGATGACTCGTCAGGAAAATAATCCAGAAGCTAAGCAACCTGGAAGAAACAGGCTTGGAAAACTCTATCCGTCTCTCGTCAATACAGACGTTCTGCCTGATGAGTCTTTAGACGCTGCTCAAAATAATCAACATGTTGGTTCTATTGATCAGACTGGTTGGCATACAAAGCTCAATATTGAAGCACTTTCTCTTGCACTTACAGAGTCCACTACCCCTCTTGAAGTGCTTAAACACTTTGTAACTACAGCATTTTTGCGTGAAAAAGATTCTCACCGAAAAGGTGGTTCTGTTGCCATCCCGCCTAGTGACTTTGAACTACATCTGGCTCAAAGACTAAAAGATGCTGGTGTTCTCGATGCGCAAGACATTACTATCCCCTGCCGCGTGGTGCGCCTGCGTACCAATGGCCTCTTTTATCTGCGTGCTAATCAAAAAACACTTTTTTATGAGCAGAAGATTCAGCTTCTTACTATAGAAAGTGCACTCAACACTGCTCTCTTTGCAGAGCGATACTTTCTTGATGCAAATATGGCATCTGAACTTGACTTACTTGCTTTTGAGCAAAAGATTGTCTCTACCATGATGAAGCAATCTCGCCCCCGTTGTGCCACTACTCAAAGCACCCAAGAAGACGGCGAGTGGGTTGTCCGCAAAGCCATCTCTCTACACATTGAAAGCCTGCGTCTATCTCAGCGTCTTGTCACTGAGTTTAGGGCCAACGTACACAAGGGAATTGCCGCCTTTAGGGTACACCTGGCCCTTCCAGAGCAGTTCCCAAGAAGCTTTCTTGGCGCAGATGGAAGTATCAAAGAAGCAACCTTTGATGACCTCAGCCGTGCGGCAACCGCTTACAACTTACACCTTGGTATGCTCATCACCGCAAGTGCTTTTAGAAGCTCGAAGAGGATTAACGAGGTATGGCTCTCTGGCATATGCAATACAAACAAGCTGCATGCCTGTCTTTTCTCGTTCCACATTACTCGCAAGCAATTTGAAGATACAAACATTACAGAAGAGACTAATCCGCTTTCTGTCTATCAGCTCTGGAACGCGCAAATCGACGAGGAAGATGGCATTCTTCATGCGGTTCATCCACTCTTTACCTTAGATGATGAGATTTTCTGTCCGCCAAGCAGGTACGATTTTGTTGAGTCTTCTCAAAAACGCCTTGATAGCGTCGCAGCTCACGCGCTGGGAACCGATGAGGTTTCAGGACTTTCTATTGATGAAGGTCAGGCGCGAGAAGAGATTATCACCAAAATTTTGCGCAACCTCTCTTCTTCTACAGAAGAAAACGTCCGCACTATCTTGTCGTATACCGCAAACTCTACCGATCCTACGGTGCGAGCAGCGGGAGAACGCGTGGTTTCTCGCTTTATTAAGGGCACGCTTGCAGAAGATGACTTTGAGGCTATTTCAGAAGAGTTTGTTGACGGAGGCGTTCTTTCCTTGGCGGTCACCAAGGCCCAGCGTCTTATTAGCGAGAAAAACTATCAAGACGCAGAACTGCTCCTACGTGAAGCGCTGGACTCCGTTGATGGCAATAACACCTACACAGATACAACCACCACTCAGTGGCGCGTATTTATGAACTACGTCGATCGAGTGCTCTACAACAGAATTCTCTCTAATCCCGAGAAAAACACTCGTCTAGCTCCTATGTCTTACTTTGAAGCACATCTTCTGATATCTATTGCTCAGACGCTCCAGGGGCAAACTCAAAGTGCTCTTCAGCACGCGAGAAGGGCTGTTGAGATTGCTCCTCTTAGCATGAGTGCAAGGCTACACCTCTCCCACTGTCTTGAAGAGTCGCTGGACATTACTGCAGCGGCAGATGAGCTCAAGAAGCTCCTGCTGCTTGCCCATGACCCCGAGAGTATTGGGTTTGGCTATTACCGCATGGCATTCTTCCAGTGGCGTTTGCGACATCTGAAAGCCGCCCAAGCCTGTTATCAGTTTGCCTTGAAGTTCTTACCAGGAGCTACATTTATTATTGGCACCGAGACAGCAATTCTCGCGCAAAGTGAGCCTGAGTTTAGCTGCGAAGATATGAACGATGATGAGATTTACGCCACGCTCATAGAAAATCAAATTCCTGTTGCTCCGACGGATGAAGTCTCTACTATTTTCTTGGATGGTACGCGAGCCTCGCTTGATGCAGAGCTTTTCAGTGTGGCCAAGAACTTCATGATGAACCTAGGAATTATGACGAAAGATGACGTCTACTTTGACATGCTCAACTCCATTGAAGGAGAGCCTGATAGATAAGATGACTCAACTCAAACTCACAAAGAATTGGCATAAAAAAGGAGTTCCGATTTCTCGGAACTCCTTTTGCACAATGTGCTGTGGCTTTTACAGCTCATTCATTACGCGAACAAGCTTGACAGCATAGTTCTTATCCATTGCCCACGTTCCAGCAAGCTTACGAATAATGTTAGCTTTCTTAGCAAGAATCCATGCTCCGTAGCGAGGGTCAACTTTTTGAGCCTCGCTTGGATCAACGGTCAGTGGCTCATAGCCTGCGTATGCACGAAGGTGCAAAGCCTGTGCACGTAGTCCCTTAAGAACAGTATCAAATGAGAGTCCGTGCGCTCCGTTTCCAGTTGCACCAAGACCACCAAAGTTGCACTGCTCAGGAAGGACATCGCCACCAAAGCGAAGGTTACCTGTCTCAATCATGACCTGCGCATAGAGGAGCTCTGGACGAACTCCCTCGTCAATTGCAGCCTGCCATAGCTGGTTTACAAAATCGGTTCCTGTTGCAGCGCCCTTCTCGGCATAGACGGCTGGATAAGCAGAACCTACGCGCTTGTTGAAATCTCGCTGAAGATCCTCTTTCGTGACAAGAGGCGCTCCAAGAACGCTAGTGCGATCAGAGAAATTACCACGAGTTGGCTCAATTGGAGAACCGTCATCAGCTGGAGTGTTGTTAGCGTCTCTGTTATCTCCGCCATTACCACCGTTGTTGTTATCTGCAGACTTGATGTTAAGAACGCCATTTGCATCTGCGTAAGCAACACGACCATCAGGAAGAGTGACATTTTGAGAGCGCAACAATCCATTACTCTGGTCGAAGTAATAGTATGAGCCGTTAATTACCTGAAGACCAAAGAGAGCACCGTGCTCTTTTGTATTTGGATCAAAGTACCATGTCTTGCCATTTGGAGTATTAAACCAACCAGAAACAAGAGCACCATTAGATTGAGCCCAAGCCCAGACATTATTAGGCATCTCTACCCAGTCATTAGCCTTCATGCCGCTATTGGCATCAACGTAGTATGAGCCGCTAGCTGTGATAACAAGTCCAGTCTTCATTAGTGGATACTCAGCATTCTCATCAAAGTAGAACCACTTGCCGTTAGACATGTACTTCCAGCCAGAGTAAAGAGTGCCGTCGTCATTAAGCCAGATCCAATCTCCATTAGCAAGATTGACCCAACCGCCGTAAATCAGACCACGATTCTGATCAATGTAGTACTTCTTGTTTCCGTCAGTCATAAGACCAAAAGTAGCGCGATAGCTGTTGTTAGCATCAAAGTAGAACCACTTGCCATTTGGCATGTACTTCCAACCTGCGTGCAGAGAGCCATCTCCTGTCGCCCAAGACCAAGAATCATCAGCCTGGTGGACCCAAGAATTCTTTGCCATTCCATTAGTCTCATCAAAGTAATAAGACTTGCCTGAAATGGTCCTCTGGCCAAGAGCGGCAGCGTTATGAGTTGCAGCTGCGTCAAAGTACCAAACTTTACCATTTGGCGTAGTAAACCAGCCAGAAACAGCAATTCCCCTAGCATCAAAATAATGCCAGCCATCATCGTCTTTAAGCCATCTGCTTACATAAGCAGTGCCGTTGTCATCAGAATACATCCATCCTTCAGCAGCTCTGCGCCAGCCATAGGATTCTTTAATCTTAGCGTCATAGTTTGTCTGGCGGGTTACTTCTTGACCATCAGAAGATCTTGCTGTGATATACAGGGTGTAACGGCCGCTAGCAGGAAGTGTAAAGGTAGATGAAGTTGCCGTAGTGTTAGATGCAACCGTTACCTTTGTTCCATCTGGACCAACATAGCTGTAAGTAAATGTTGCGTCAGTAACTACGCCAGTAAGAACTGGCTTTAAAGTGACATCGTTATCCTTTTGAGCTACTGAAACACTACTCATGCTCCACCAGGTATCAGAACTGTACATTTCCCAAATTGCCCATGCATCTGCCCAGCCAATGTAGTCAACCTTGGAATTATCGCCAAGGTCTTTAAACTCAGCAGCATGTGCTGGATTAGAAATGAATTGATGCTCAATAATTACGCCAAGAATTCCCTTTTGACGAGCATAGCGGACAATACCGTAATAA
>CALHQT010000008.1:0-1982 GCA_938038135.1 uncultured Atopobium sp. | reverse complement strand
AACAGTCTTACAGAAGCGCAGGAAGAGATCGATAACCTCGCGTTTATACCAGCCATCGTAATGATTTGCCAGGTAAAGTGGCATCTCGTAGTGGTGAAGGGTAACCAAAGGCTCAATACCACGCTCTCTCATTCCCTTGAACAGAGCTTCATAGTAGGCAAGACCGGCCTCATTTGGCTCATCCTCAATACCCTTAGGATAAATACGAGTCCACTGAATAGATACACGCAGTGTTTTGAAGCCCATCTCCTGGTAGAGATCAAGATCTTCAAGATAGCGATGGTAACAATCAACGCCATGACGCTTTGGATACTGACGAGTGTCGTCAGATTCCATTGCCTCAGCTATTTGCTCAGAAGTAATGCCATGCTGAGCCTTATAGTCTTTTACGTCGACATTTGGCTTATAGGTAGTGCAGTCAGCAACAGACAGTCCCTTGCCATCAACATTCCATGCGCCTTCACACTGGTTTGCAGCAGTTGCTCCACCCCAAAGAAAACCTTCAGGGAATTTATACACTTTTTTTGCCATTTTTTCTCCCTAGCAGAGGCCAGCGTCCCATTACAAAATGCAATTTCAAACAAATTGATACGAGTAATATGCGTGGGGCGAGAAGTTCTTCTCGCCCCAGCAACTACTTTGTACACGTCTTACTCAGTAAAATCTCCACTTTCCTGAGCAAGCTTCATTTCCATCTCGTACTGCTTGTTGGAAGCAAGAACAAATGGAATCCAGGTAAATGTACAGACCGTCAGGCAGATAATCTGGACAACAAGTCCCTGCCAACCGTGACCCAAGAAAGCGTTAAGCAGTACTGGGACACCAAATGGAATATCTACGACATTGCAGGGTAGGAAACCAATCTTTGTTGCAAACAGTGCAATTCCTGCGGAGAGAGCAGAGTTGAATACAAATGGAATCATGAAGGTTGGGTTAAGAACCAGAGGGATACCAAAGACAACTGGCTCGGAAATACCACAGAGTCCCGGAAGGAATGCGAGCTTAGCAACTGACTTGTGGTCATCGCGCTTGGAGAAAAGGAAGATTGCAATCAGGAAGCAGAGGGTCATACCTGCGCCACCAGGGACGATGAACTCCATCCAGAAGCCCTGGGTAAAGATACGATCTGGAGTTGCGCCAGAGTTGAACGCAAGAACATTTGCGGAGATTGCAGCAACAAACATAGGGTTACGAATAGGAGAAATAACCAGACCGCCGTGAATACCAAGGAACCAGAAGAGCTGAGAAAGAATAACTGCTACAAGGATACCTGGGGTTGTCTGGAACAGACCCTCCATTGGAGCCTGGAGAAGTGAGTAAACCCAGTCGTTAATGTAGGAACCAGTGAGGGTTGCAAAAAGGCCACCAAAAACAGAGGTGATAACCAGCGTGAAGAAAACTGGCACCATAACGTTGAAGGAGTTTGCAATGCCAGCTGGAACTGAAGGAGGCATCTTGATACGGATTGCATCAATAGTGGTGAGCTTATCAAAGAGCTCTGCAACAAGAAGACCAACCAACATGCCAACAAACAGGCCCTGAGCACCAAAAATAGACTGACTCATTGCATTAACCGTTACTGCAGTTGTACCGTCTGCAAGAGTGACGCCTTCTGGAAGTGCCTTTGCAAGGTTAACTACAAAGTTAGGACGAACCATTGAGATATAAGCGGCAATACAAACAAGGCCAGTTGCAATCTCAGGAGCTTTGTTGTGCTTAGCAATGTTGTGAGCAATCAGATAAATGACTGGAAGAGTCATAAAGGAAAGACAACAGAAGTTAAGTGCGGTAAATGCTGGTCCAAGAGCAGACAGAGCTGGAATAAACTGTGCCAGACCAGTGGTATTTGAAGAAATAAGAGTCTTCAGCAAAGTACCAAACGATCCGACAATAACAAAGGGCATGAATACCGTAAATGCGTCCTTAATGGAGTTAAGATACTTGTTCTCGTCAACCCATGCGGCAACATCCATGAGCTTATC
>CALHQT010000007.1:0-1634 GCA_938038135.1 uncultured Atopobium sp. | reverse complement strand
CGGTACTTTTTGCGATTGTCATCCCTATCGTAATGACTATCATCGGCTAACTGGCACTGTAAACAGCACTTTTACGCACAACAAAGCCTCTTCTCAATGTGAACTGCGTCCCAAAACTTGGACGAATTTAATAAAGAGCTAGGCCACCAAGGACTGATTCCGGAACTCCTCCGGGGTCAGTCCTTTTAGTTTAACCTGACGCCTTTGTGTGTTCCAGTACATAACATATGCGTCCAAATCAGCTTTGAAAGACTCAAAGTTAGGCCACGTTCTTCCTCGGAAGAACTCGTCTTTCAGATGACCAAAGACCTGCTCGGTAGCACCGTTGTCTATGCAGTTACCCTTTCTGGACATGCTCTGGATAACTCCTGCATCTTTTAGTCGCTTACACCATGCGCTGTGCTGATATTGCCAACCCATATCGCTGTGCAGAATCGGAGTTGTGCCTTTAGGTATCTTCGCTAAAAGTTGATCGAGAAGAGCTTTTTGCTGAACCATGTTTGGACCCCTCGACACACTCCATGCGACAATCTCTTTGCTTCCAAAGTCATAGACGGGTGCAAAGTACGCCTTGCCCCACGCCTGCTTGAACTCCGTGACGTCGGTGCCCATCTTCTTCCACGGTCCATCAGCAGAAAAGTCACGTCCTATGACGTTTTCAAAGGTCTTACCGACAACACCTTTATAGGAGCTATAGCGGTGATAGTCTGTTTCACGCCGTATCTTACAGTAAATACCCATCTCACGCATGATTTTAAGAACTGTCTTGTCGGCGATTCTTACACCCAACTCAGCGCGCAGACACATGGCTATCTGTCTGTGACCACATCCGTTTGCGGTACGTGAGAAAATCTCTGCAACCGCGTGGTGTAGCTCTGGGCGTGTTGGCTTTACTGGGTGAGCTCGTGCGTAGTAGTAGGTAGACCTTGCAAGCCCTGAGCACTCCAGTAGATGGTGTAAGGAGTATCCCTCAGCACACAAAGCACTCACAACCTCAGCCTTTACCCCGGTCAGAGCTCGTCTTTCTCGACCAGGGCGCGCAATTTTTTTAAGTAGGCTACCTCGGTCTCGAGCCTGCGGCAGCGCTCCTCAAGTTCCTGCTCGCGGGTGCGTTTCTGTGGCTTGGACTTAGAGCCTTTAGGTCTTCCTTTTGGCTTTGGCTTAAGAGCCTCTGCGCCACCTGTACGATAGAGCTTGCACCAGCTCTTAAGTGGTGCCAGCGACATAATCTTAAACTTGGCCATTGCCTCAGTCCTTGTCATGCCACCCTCAACGACAGCTCTTGCTGCAGCAACTTTTTGCTCGTAGGTATAGGGAGCTTGCTTGCCATCCATGGTCAGTAGCACCTCGCTTCCAAACGCGTGGTATATATAGTGCCATGTTTTTACAGCTGAGAGTGAAACAGAAAGAGTACTTGCAACCGTACAAGATCCCATACCGGAAGCAAAGAGCTCTGCTGCCTTTCTTCTCACCCCTACATCGTACTTTACCCTACGATCCATACGCATAAAAAGCCTCCCATTTCTTATGTCCAAGAAATGGGAGGCAGTTCACATTGAGAAGAGGCTTTGTTGTGCGTAAAAGTGCTGGTAAATGGACCTTCTCGCTAAATTCCACGCCAGATATTAGAGCTC
>CALHQT010000006.1:0-2748 GCA_938038135.1 uncultured Atopobium sp. | reverse complement strand
TGCTCGTGGTCGCAATGCGAATGATCGTGCTCGTCAGCCAAGTCCGACTGCTCATGCCAGAATGCCGGCACAAACGCCTCGCGAAGTCCATGACGCAGCAGGTTGCGGCCAATAAACACGCACCTGGACTCTTCCTGAGGTTCGTCGCCCGTAATCGCCCATGCGCGCTCTACCAGGTCAAACTTGACCCACTGATTGCCGCACGGCAACGTTCCCTTTGCGCGCGCAAGCTTTCCAAAAACGCCAGCCGACGCTGCGTCCAAAAGCCAAATCAAGTGCGTTGGACTTGGAAGCTCAGCGTGAGTCAGCGCCATAGTCTCCAGATCAGGCCCCTCGTCCTCCTCACCAGCTGCGTCTTCAAGAACAGAACCGTCAAGCGCGCGAGTCAGAAGACCATTCCACCACTCGTCGGGAATATCAGCATACGAGGACTCGGCGATAACCTCTGCCTGCGGATTCATCTCTGCCGCAAGCTGCTTAATGGGCTCGGCAGCATCCTCGCTACCTGGAGCAAGCTTTGAAACCACCACGCTCGCGGCGGCGCTCAGCTGATTGTCAAAAATCTCTGGAAAATCGGTGCGCTGATTCTGCCACGAAACAGCATCAACCACAGTAACCGGCGCCAGCAAACTGATACGCTCCCAGGCTACCTGATTCACGTTATCAAGAATGCTCTGCAGCTTAGCCACGCCAGTTGGTTCAACAATTAAATACTCGGGGTCGATGGTGTTTGAAATGGTCAGCACCGACGTCGCAAAATCCTGCTTGCCCGAACAGCAAATGCAATTCTCGGTTGACTCCCAAACCTTGAGATCAGAGTCCTGCCTCAGACGGCGGGCATCGATGTCTGCCTGGCCATATTCATTCTCGTAGATAGCAAAATCACGCCCAGTCCGGCGCACGAGCTCCTGAATGAAGGTGGTTTTACCAGCTCCAAGAAAGCCTGATACAACAAGGATTTTCATGAATACAACCGCTTCCTAAACTCCATTGGCGCCCACCAATGCAAAAAGCTGGCGAGAAAACCGAACTTCTCGCCAGCTCAAACGTACTAAATAACGCGACCTAGTTGATTACCTAGTCGATAACAACAACTGGCTTGATGAGGTCGGATGGCTTATCACGCATGGTGAAGAGAGCCTCCTCGAGGTGATCCCAGCCGTGATAGAGGTGAGTAACCTCTGGGTGAAGGTCAAGACGGCCGGAAGTGACCAGGCTAGAGAGCTTCTCCATGCGCAGACGTCCGCCAGGCATGAGGCCGCCACGGATGTCCTTGTGGCCCATACCAACGCCCCACTCGACGCGAGGAATGTTGACGTAGTCGCCGGAACCGAGGTAGTTGACGTTACCAATCTTTCCGCCAGGCTTGAGTGCCTTGACAGCGTCCTCGAAGGTCTCGCAACCGCCGCCGTCGACGCAGACGCGGTCGACGCCCTTGCCACCGGTGAGCTCCATGACCTGCTCCCAGATTGGGCCGTCCTTGTAGGAGATGAAGTCGGTTGCGCCGTAGCCCTTAGCTGCCTCAACGCAGACTGGACGGGTACCAACAGCAATGATGCGAGAAGCACCGTGGAGTGCAGCACCAGCAACGGACATGAGGCCGACAGGTCCAATGCCGATGACCAGGACGGTGTCGCCGAACTCAACGCCAGCCAGCTCAACTGCGTGGAAGCCGGTTGGAACCATGTCGGAAAGGATGCAGGCGTCTGCTGGATCCATGCCCTCTGGCATGTGAGCGAGGTTGCCGTCAGCGTCGTTTACGTGGAAGTACTCGGAGAAGACGCCGTCCTTGAAGTTGGAGAACTTCCAGCCAGCAAGCATGCCACCGGAGTGCATGGAGTAGCCAGCCTGAGCCTCAAGGGAGTTCCAGTCTGGAGTAATTGCAGGAACGAGGACGCGGTCGCCAGGCTTGAAGTCCTTGACGCACTCGCCAACCTCGACAACCTCTGCGGAGCACTCATGACCAAGAATCATGTTGTGACGGTCGCCGATTGCGCCCTCCCACAGAGTGTGAATATCAGAAGTACAAATTGCGACCGCAAGTGGCTTGCAGATTGCGTCCAGAGGACCACACTTTGGTGTCTCCTTCTCAATCCAGCCGGACTCGCCGATCTTGAGCATTGCATAACCCTTCATAAAACCCTCCTAAAATCTGTGTTTCTGCAGTTGAAACACTACCTACCTCGTGGAGGAGCACGCCTTTTGCGTGACACTGACGAGGCTTATAAACGTTTTTGCGAAAGCTCGCTGCTTTGTTGCAGCCACAAATGGGTCCTCTCCACAACAAAACGACGAACACTCGCGAAGTACATTTTCAAGTACTTTTTTACGTAAATCTAGAACGAAACCGTGAAAGGTTGAGCAGACTTTCATGAATTTTAAGCTGGCGAGAAATGCGGTTTGCAAATATCCGATATTTGCGCACGTAGACAATGTGTACGCTAACATACCGTTAACCAAACCTCCGACCGATGTGAAACAACGCTTGTCGGCGAGCGGTTACCGTTCACCGAATCAAAAGGGCAGATGTCCACTTTTCTGTTGTATGCGGTTGCTCCGTGGTGTTATGCAGAGGTGCCTTGTTATAATTCTGGCAGACGGGTTTCTCGCCACATGAGCTACTTTACTAGGTGCTTTAGCGAGAAAACCAGCGCTCACGGAAGGAATTTACATGCCTATTGATAGCCTGTTTGGAGACGCTGGCGCTAGCCTTGACTGGCAATACATAATCTCATACGCCATCCTGCT
>CALHQT010000005.1:0-4536 GCA_938038135.1 uncultured Atopobium sp. | reverse complement strand
ACCGCTTCAATTGATACCATGGGCGCACAGCTCATGAGCTTGCAAAAAGGTGAGTCGGAATACCTCTGGCAGGGAAATGCCAACTGGTGGCCAAGGCGTGCCCCCATTCTCTTCCCCATTGTTGGTGTACTTAAAGATGGCAAAGCAGACTCTGCAGAAGGCACCGTTTCTCTTGCACGTCATGGCCTTGCTCGCCTCAACCAGTTTGAGGTTGTCGAGAAAAGCGATTCTACTGTAACGCTCCAGCTAAAAAACACCGAAGAGACTCGCAAGTCTTACCCGTATGACTTTGAACTTAAGCTGATTTTCTCGGTAGATGGCGATACGCTGACGCAAACGTATGAGGTCACCAATCCTGCAAACGTTGTACTGCCGTTTACCCTTGGCGCGCACCCGGCGTTCAACATTCCGATCCCTGGTGTTGAGGCAGCCTCTTTGGACCAGTATCACCTCTTATTTACGCGCTCCTGGACCAGCTACGGGCCTTCTATTACCGACGATGGGCTTTGTGACTACGCCACACCTCAGAAGCTTATTATGGACTCTGACACACTTCCTCTCTCTTGGGAGCTTATTGATCGCGAGAAGACCATCACACTTGAAGACGTCCCTGATAGACGTATTACACTTGCAGCTAACGTGGAAGCTTCGTCTGAGGCCCATGGTATTCAAATGGATTTTGAAGGCTTTGATTATTTGGGCATTTGGAGTGCTGCTCCTGGTTGTCCATTTGTTGCTCTTGAGCCATGGTGTGGCATTGCAGATACCGTTGATTGTGACGGCATCTTTGAACACAAACCAGGCATCATAAGCCTTGAGCCTGGCCAAAGTATTGCTAAAACATTGAATATTAAGGTCTTCTAGCAAACTAGTTGGACACGACGCGACGCCTCGTAATGCATTTCATTTTGTAGCTCAATAAGCCGCAAGAAACAACTTCCAACAAGAAAGAGCCTGTGAATTAATCTCACAGGCTCTTTTACGTTTAACTTACGTTGTTGTAGCGTGCGTTACTGAGCGCGCTTCTTACCAAGAACACCAGCTGCAATAAGAACAGAAGATGCAGCTGCTACAGATACTGCAGCAAAGGAAGCATCACCAGTTGAAGGAAGCTTAGGCTCCTTCTTCTTTGGCTGCTTTGGCTTCTTAGGAGTCTCTGAAGGTGGAGTGGTTGGAGTTGGAGGAATGTGAGTGTTAGTAATGGTAAAGCCACTGGTAACATCACCTGTTACCTCAGCGGTATATCCCTCAACCTCATCCTCAACAACGGTGTACGTAATAGCTGTGGTAGTGCCAGCCTGATTCTTATCGAGGTTGCTAAATGTTGCAGTCCAACCATTTGCATCAGAAAGAACCTCGCTCTTACCAGTGTCTACGCCGTCTGCATAAAGGTGTACGGTAACTGAAGTAGGACGAGTGCCGTCAACGTTATTCTGATCATCCCAGACCTTAGACACAGAAACACTTACCTGCTGATCACCAGTTGCAGTACCGGCACCGCGAGGGTTAATCCACCAACCTTCACGAGTGAAGTTATCAGTGTTGCCGTCAAAATCAAGAGTTGCTCTATTGTCTACCTGGGTAACGTTGGCTGGAACAATGGTCTTGTACTCAAGCCAGCAATCCTGGATAAGTGGTTGGAAACCAGCAAAGTTAACCTGATTATTGAGTCGAGCAAAATCAAGAGTGTAACCATTAGGAGTAAAGGTAATTGCAGGAAGAATCTGATCCGCAGAAAGCGTCTGAACAGCACCGTTAACAAGGTGGAGAACAAAAGAGTGCTTAAGATATGGACCAGCAAGCTCATCTGAAGGATTAACGCCAGTACCAGTAAGCTTTGATGCATCAACGGTATAAGGATTTACAATCTGATCCTTAACAGTGGCATTAAGCAGACCAACCTGGGTGATATCAGATGGAGTTAGGTTAACAACCCAGCTGGTAACGTAATAATCATTTCCAGTTGTAATAGTTGCACCAGAAGGAAGCGTATAGGTTGTCTCTGCAGTTGCACCAGTTCTGTTGTACTTAGTAATAGCAGTATCCATTGCAGCAATAGAACCGCCATACGTCATGTTAAGACTGGTGTTACCAATATTGAGCGTAGTGCTGCCATTGCCTCTCTGTGCAATTGCGCTTGACCAATTGAGCGAGAAAGACATCTGGCCATGAACGTTAAGAAGACCCGCAATATTGTTATTGAAGGTAACAGTCATGGTATTAGGGTTACTGGTAGGAGTTGCAGTACCAACAGAAATACTGTTTCCGTTTGCATCTACACCCATAACCTCAAAAGGAGCTGGAGTATTATTCTCTAGCTCTGGAGGAAGCATAATAGTAAAGGTATCACCTGGTTGTGCAGGGGCACCATTGTTGAGCGCATAATCAAAATTTACACGCACGTTACTACCAACTAATGTTGTATAGGTAGCATTTGAAATAGTTGGTGTGTACTCAACAGCTTGTGCCTTTGTGTTGAATACAGTGAGCGCAGCAAATACAGTGAGCACAAACATAACTGCAAAGCTCAAAGACCTGCTAACTAAACCCTTAGACTGCATGATGCTCCTCACAGCTAGTTCAAAGATTTATTTATCTGCACACAAATAGCTGTACAAAACAATAAGATTTCTTTGAAACTCTAACTTCTTTCTTAAAAATATAAAGTTCTAAAGTACTCATGTCAAAGAACTATCTATATCTTCATAAAAAAACTCCCGCACAGAGTGCGGGAGTTAATATTTTTTTGGATTGTAAGGAAAGCTTACTTACCCAGGAGCTCCTGAACGTCAAGAGCAATCATATACTCCTCGTTGGTAGGTACAACCAGGACGCGTACCTTTGAATCTGGAGCAGAGATGTCACGGATTTCACCAGAGCGAACTTTGTTCTTCTCCTCATCAATCTTGACACCCATCCACTCAAGCTCTTTGACAACGCCAAGACGCATCTCATCGGAATTCTCACCAATACCAGCAGAGAATGCCATGGTATCAAAGCCGTGCATAGCCTGAGCCATCTCCATGATGAGCTGAGAGGTACGATAATAGAACATCTCAAGTGCAAGCAGGCAGTCCTTATCGCCAGCGTGAGCGCCATCCTCAATATCACGAGAATCGGAATGGCCAGACAGAGCGAGAAGACCAGACTGCTTGTTCATCATAGTGTCAATCTCATCGATGGAGTAACCACCAACGCGAGAGAGATAGAAGACAGTAGCTGGGTCAATAGTGCCGCAACGAGTGCCCATGATAAGGCCATCAAGTGGAGTAAGACCCATGGTGGTCTCAAGATCGCGACCATCCTCAATAGCGGAAAGAGAAGCACCAGAACCAAGGTGGCAGCTAACCAGCTTGTGAGTCTGACCGTTGGTAAACTCATTGGTTGCACGCCAAATGTAGCGGTGAGAAGTACCGTGAGCACCGTACTTACGGACGTGGTATTTATCAACAACATCGCGAGGAAGAGCATAGCGATGTGCCTTCTCTGGCATATTGAAGTGGAAAGAAGTATCGCAAACGATTACATTACCGACCTCTGGGAAGAGTTCGCGGCAAATCTCAATAACATCAGCCTCAGCATAGTTATGAAGAGGAGCAAGTGGAGCAACCTCACGGACCTGAGCCAAGACCTTATCGTCTACAACAGCAGACTCTGGGAAGTACCAACCACCCTGAACAACACGGTGACCAATGCCATCGATTGGCTTATCAATAGTCTTAAGGATGTCAAAGACATGCTTAATAGCAGTCTTGTGATCAGGAAGAGCAACCTCAAGCTTCTGCTTCTCTCCACCAAGCTCCTCGTGACCAACAAAAGAACCTTCGATACCGATACGCTCGCAGTTTCCTTTTGCGTAAACCTCGCGGGTGTCAACGTCAAGAAGCTGATACTTAAGAGATGAGCTACCTGCGTTGATAACCAGTACGTTCATGTGACTCCTCTTTCCGTGAAGCAGTGCAGACTAGTAAGTCTTTCTCTCCTACTTCAAATAAACATAACCGCATGACATCATAAACCCCAAGATACCCCGGAGTTAAATAGACGAGCAAAAAACTTGAATATCTTTATTTACAGCCCATTGAATCATCCAACTGCTTGCCACCTAAAATGTGGAAGTGGACGTGATTGACTGTCTGACCACCATGCTCTCCAGTGTTGGTAACAACGCGGAATCCAGTCTCCTTAATTCCTGTCTTTTCTGTTACCGCGGCTATAGCCTTAGTAACACTCTCAAGGGTTGCTGCAGGAATACCATCAATGATGTTGTCGTAGTGGTTCTTAGGTACAACAAGAACGTGAACAGGAGTAATAGGATTTAGGTCATTAAAAGCTACAACGTTTTCATCCTCATAGAGAAACTCTGTAGGGATTTCTTTGTTAGCCAACTTACAGAAAATGCAGTCAGACATGGCCTCTCCTTTACTCATCTAAATATGCAGTAGAAGGCGCTGCGGTAGTATCTGTAATTGCAGCTCCTGCCTGGGACTCATCAAGCAGAACCTTAACTTTTTGCTCTGCCGTATCAAGTCTTCC
>CALHQT010000004.1:0-12924 GCA_938038135.1 uncultured Atopobium sp. | reverse complement strand
TGTTGACGTTGGGTTCCAAGGGTTCCATTGCTGCCGACTCACACGGCGTGTACCAGCAGGAATGTTACCGCGTGGACACCGTGGACACTACCTGTGCGGGCGACACGTTTATGGGTACGCTTGCTGCGTTCCAGGCATCGGGCCAGCTAGAGGGGCACGATATCAAGCAGGCGCTTGATGTGGCTGCAAAGGCCGCGGCGCTTGCCACCACTAAGGTTGGCGCCCAGCAATCAATTCCAACGTATCAGCAGGTAGTTGAGTTTTAGGTTAAAATTACCGTGATTGTTGCTTCATAATTCACAGCTTACACGCAGTTCAAATGGCTCCAACCAAGTTCAAACGCAGTCTATACTCAGTTCAAACGTAACGTACACGCAGCTCAAACGTACAAAGGAGACTTATGACAACGCTTTCAACTAAGACGCGCGTCATCATTGACACGGATCCCGGCATTGACGACGCCATTGCGCTGGGATTTGCCCTGGCCGCAAAGGCGCTGGATATCAAGCTTATTACTACCGTCAGCGGAAATGTTGGCATCGAGAACGTCACCAATAACGCTCTTAAACTGCTCAAATTCTGGAATCAGCATGTGCCTGTTGCGCGTGGTGCTGCCGAGCCACTGCTCAGAAAACCAATGGACGCAAGCGACGTCCACGGCGCTTCGGGCATGAGGGGTTACGAGTTTGACGGCATTCAGCCAGACTGTCTTCTTGAAGAAACCGCACTTGAGGCACAGCATCGCGTCATTATGGAGGGCGCTTCTGCTGGCGAGAAAACCACGCTGGTGACGCTTGGTCCTCTGACCAATATTGCGCTGCTGCTGAAAGCATACCCACAGGTCAAGGAGCATATCGACCGCATTGTCATGATGGGCGGCGCTCTGACCCGCGGAAACCTTGGCGTCATGTCCGAGTTCAACGTGGGCGTTGATCCCGAGGCGGCAAAGATTGTCTTTGCATCAGGCGTTCATGTGGCCATGGTTGGCCTTGAGGTGGGCGACGCCGCTCGCATCATGCCCGAGGACATCGAGAACATCCAGAACTCCGGCAAGAGTGGCGACATGCTGGTCAAGCTGCTGCTCAACTACCGCGTCCACTACCAGGAGGAGGGCTTCAGCATGTACGACCCAACGGCCGTGGCCTACCTGCTGGCACCTCAGATGTTCGAGACCAAAGACGTGTTTGTGGACGTTGAGTGCGCTGGAGGCTTAACCGCTGGCTGCACCGTCGTTGACCTGGCCGGATACCTTGGCGAGAAACCCAATGCAACTGTATGCGTTGGCGTTGACCAAAAGGCATTCCGCACTTGGTTTGTCCACCAGATCCAAAAGTGCAACGTCCTCGACGGCTCCGCCCCCGCGGTCGAAGGTGTGCTGTTGGACTAGATGCTGCTGGGGCAGTGGAACCTAGGCAGGTCCTCGCGCTAACCCCGCAAAACCTACAAGAAAAAAGCCTCTTCTCGCCATTGAGAAGAGGCTTTGTTGTGCGTAAAAGTGCTGGTTGGTAACGTTAATTAGCCAATGATGGTCATTACGATAGGAATGACAATCGCAAAGAGCACCGTTGAAGTCGCAACAACGTTAGTTGCAAATTTGACGTCAGCCTTACCCTCGTTTGCCAAAATTGGCAGGACGGTTAGTGCTGGGACTGCGGCTTGGATGATAAAGGTTCTCGTTTCAAGAACGTTCTGTGCACCAAATACGCCGGTAAATGCTGTAATTACGCCGACCATAATAAGTGGGGCAATGACAAATTTACCAATGAGCGTGATTGCCGTGTCGCGGTCAACTCGAATGCTCGAGAGTCCCGTCTCCTGCAAAATAATGCCAATGTAAATCAGCGAAAGTGGCGTTACCAGATTGCCTAAATAGGTAAGACCAGTGTTCAGGACTGCCGGAACAGGGATGTTAAACAAGAGAAAAACGAGGGCAACCAAGAAACCAATCAATGGTGGTGGCAACAATTTGCTGATGTTGAATTTGTGCTCTGCTGCACTGTTTTTCTCGCCGCCATTTTCTGTTGGCATTGGATCACCGTAAATGAAGAAGATTCCAATTGCCCAGGTAGAAATGGTGTTCATGATGTAGTACACCAAAAAGTACGGCACAGCGTGCTCGCCAAAAAGTGCAAGATTCAGTGGCATACCAATAAAAATTGTGTTTGCATTTGCAAAGGTATTGAGCATCAAGCCTCGACGACCTGGTTGGACGCGGAAAACGTTGATAACCAAAAATCCTGCAGCATATGACAAAGCAAAACTAACAGCAGCAATGAGCACTGATGGACCAAGCTGGAGTAGCTGATTGAGGGACAAGTTTTTTAGGACCGCTACAAAAATTGATGCAGGAAGTGCCACATTCATGATGAGTTTTGATGCCTGACCAGCAAATGTTTCATTGATCCAGTTAATCTTCCTAAGAATATAGCCAAGCACAATAATCAAAATGATAGGCAGTACATTTTGTAGCGATGTCAAAAAGACAGACATGTTAGACCTCTAGCTCTTTGTAGACAGGGAACCACTTGAGCGCGTCGACTGCTTCTTTTGCATCGGCGATTGGCTCGCGGTTCAGACCCTGCTTGATTGCTTCCTCTGCAACGCCAACAGCAATACGCTCGGAGAACTCGGTAATCTTGGAGACTGGAGGAAGAATTGCAGCTCCAGGCTTTGTGGTGTCGACGATTCCGCCAAGCGAGTGAGCTGCGAGGGAAATCATCTGGTCCGTAAGCAGGCGAGCCTTTGATGCAAGAGTGCCTAGACCAAGACCAGGATAAATCAGAGCGTTGTTGGCCTGACCAATCTGGTAGGTTACGCCGTTCAGCTCCACGTCATCGGATGGAACGCCGCAGGCCACAAGTGCGCGACCATCAGTCCAGGTAAGCAGGTCCTGGGCGGTTGCCTCTGCAAGCTTAGTTGGGTTGGACAGAGGGAAGACCATTGGACGCTCACAATGAGCTGCCATTTCGCGGATAATCTCCTCGGTGAAGGCACCGTGAACGGTAGAGGTACCAACCATGATTGTTGGGTGGACCGTCTTTACAACGGCAGCCAGGTTGGTGAGCTCATCAGCGTTTGCAAACTCAGAACGCTTGCGAGCAAATGGCTTCTGCTGTGGAGTGAGGTTGTCCATGTCGTCAAAGAGCAGGCCCTGGCGATCTACCAGGTAGAAGCGCTTGCGAGCCTCCTCGCGATCCATTCCCTGGTCCACAAACTCCTGCAGCACACGCTCAGCAATGCCGCAACCAGCAGTTCCTGCACCAAAGCAGAGATATACCTGGTCGACGAGTTTCTCGCCAGAAATGTTGAGGCCACCGAGGATGCCTGCGAGGGTAACGATGCCAGTGCCCTCGACGTCGTCGTTGAAGACGGGGTAGGTGTTCTTGTAGCGGTCCAGGATTTCTGCGGCATGCGAGCGGCCGAAGTCCTCAAAGTGCAGGTAGAGGTTAGGGAAGAGCTTCTCGACGGTGGTCACAAAGTTGTCAATGAAGGCGTTGTAGCGGTCCTCGTCGACACGCTTGTGGCGTTCACCCAGGTATAGTGGGTCGTCGAGCAGCTCCTGGCGGTTGGTGCCAGCGTCAATGACAACAGGCATAATGCGGTTAGGGTCAACACCAGCTGCGGCGGTGTAAACCATGAGCTTGCCAACGGAAATCTCGACACCGTTAGTGCCCCAGTCGCCGATGCCCAGAATTGCCTCCGCGTCGGTGACGACAATCAGGTCGATGTCTCTACCTGCGGCTGCGTTCTTCAGCGAAGTTTCAAGGTCCTCAGGGCGATCAACTGACAGGAAGCATGCATACTGTGGATCGACATAGCGCTGAGAATACTGCTCAATATCTGGTGCGATGGTTGGGTCGTAGACGATAGGCATGAACTCTTCGACATGCTTTGAGAACAGGTTATAGAACAGCGTACGGTTTTCAGAGAAAAGCCTCATCAGATAGTGACGCTTAGTCTCGAGGTCAGGATACTGCTGGAAGAGTACGTATGCCTGCTCTGCCTGCTCCTCAATGGTCTGGATGTTAGGAGGAAGAAGGCCTACCAGGCCATATTTCTGGCGCTCCTCCTGCGTAAAAGCGGTTCCCTTGTTCAAAAACGGATCATTTAGTAGTTCAAAACCTGTCTTCATGATGCCTCCTTAGTGCATCGATTTACTTTAGAGTTGAAACACAGCACAGAGGTTGGCGTGGAAGTGCTTAACACTTGAAGACTCGAGGCATAGGAAGCTTATGTTCCTGCAGCAAAACAGCAGCTGTGAAATATGCTCGAGAGCAATTCGTGTGGATTGTGTTCTGCTCTAGTTGTGATAACAATACCCATATTCTGTTATGTATTTACGAGATTTAGAAGAAATTTCCTTCTTTTTTGAAAAACTTTTCTTGTAAAACATATATGTTCAACTGTGCATTTATATTTTGACTTAACCGTCGAGTAAGCTTTCAGGTCGTTGGTGCGTCCAGGTGTTGGTTCTGGGGAAGGTTTAATGCCATGCTCAAGGTGTAATGTCACAAATTTAGTTGCAGAAATTTTGGAGTAAAACCGCCGTATGGCTGCTGTATAACCATGGCAATATTGCTTTAATAGCAAAAATTTGGGACAGAATTATCGCCAACTGCGGCTTTGTTGCGCGTTCGGGGAGCAAGTGGTAAAAAATGCGTTTAGTTGGGGTATACAGTGACGGTTGATTTTTATGCAAGCCATCCACCTGCGGTTTTGAGACGGACAAAAATAACGTAATCTGGACACTTTTTGCCACCTGCTCAAACGCGAGTCAGGAATTTCCGTGATTGCGATTTGATTTCCAACTAAACGGATTTTTTACCCAAAAGAGGGGTTGAATTTAGTCGGGTCAAATTTTTGATACAAAATTCCGTATAAACAAAGTTGATTATGCAGCTTTTGAACAGACGATTGAATGTTGTATGGGTGACTGGTTAACAGATTGCTGAAGGCAGTCAATTTCTCTACAGTTCACCGTTATTTCACCACAATGGCGCCTTCGGGGAGCGCAATATCCGCATCGGTTGCAATTAAGAGATTGTTACCTGGTGTTTTGGGAGTATCCGGCCACTCGGGCACATACGCAACGTGCGCAAACTCGCGTGCAAACACACCTGCGACCTGCGAAAGTAGCGCAGATCCGCGGCCTTCCAGCGGACAGCGAACATCGGCCAGATAAACTCCGCCAGACGCAAGCTTTTCCTTAACCACTTGCGCGCCAGCCGCTGTTCCCAGGGGTCCAAGCGACTTCCGACCAGCAAACACCTCGTTTACCAGCACGTCAATACTGCCGGCTTCTGCATTCTGCAGAACCTTCCATGCGTCGTCCTCGACAATACACAGTTCACTTGAAGCCGCAGCTAGAGCCTCGTTCAGAAAGAAATGCTCGCGCGCAAGCGAGACTATCTTTGGATCAATCTCAATCGCGTCAATTACGCCGCCGGTCATGTGCGTAGCCAGGTGTTTTGGCAGCGAGAAACCTCCGCCGCCCATGACTACAACGTGACCCCGAGCAGATACCTGCTGGATAACCTTCGCCATCATGCGGTGATAGTGGACGCAGAGCTCAAAGCGCAGCTCAGGCGCAATGTAGCTCACGGACTGGAAGGTGCCATTAACGTTGAGCAGCCTAATGGGCGTACCGTCGGCGTCCTCGGAGTCAAAAATCATCGTGAGGCCAAATTTTGTACGCGTCACAAAAACGCCTCGAGCGCGCAGAATTAACAGAAATAGCTGGTAAAGGCCAATAATGGCAAGACCCGCTACGGTCGACCAGATAAAAAATGTCCAAAAATCATGTAAGACCATGTTAATTCCTTGTTAGTAAGGTTTCCCTCGGTTATACTAGCCGATACGGCGTTTTTTCTGAACGCTTTTACAGGAAAAGATTTTCTGGGGGTTTATATGATTTTAGGACTTGGTATTCCTGAGCTTCTGATTATTGTTGTTATCGTCATGGTTCTCTTTGGACCTAAGAACCTTCCAAAGCTCGGCAAGGCTGTCGGCGAGACCGTCAAGAGCGTTCGTGAGGGCATGGAGTCTGAGACCAAGGAAGAAGCCAAGGAGCCAGAGGCTGAGCTCGTTGAGGACGAAGAGTCCAAAAAGGCTGAGTAACCCCATCTCACACGTATAGACCTACTTGACCCATCAACAGAAAGAACACGATGGACACTACTAAAGAGATTGTACTTACCCCAGAAGGCCGTCAGAAGCTTGTCGATGAGCTGGCTTATCGTGAGGGCGAGAAACACGACGAGATTGTTGAGCGCATCAAAGAGGCTCGTGGTTTTGGCGACCTTTCTGAGAACTCCGAGTATGACGCTGCAAAAGAAGAGCAGTCTCACAACGAGTCCCGCATCAACGAGATTCGCCAGATTCTCTCTGTCGCAAAGGTTGTCGAGGGCGGCAGCAAGCGTAACGTCACCGTTGCAATCGGCACAACCGTCGAGCTTGCTGATGCAAAAGGTAAGACAACTAAATATGTAATTGTTGGTACTACTGAGACTAACTCCCTTGAGCACAAGATCTCTAACGAGTCCCCAGCTGGCGAGGCTCTTATTGGTCATAAGAAGGGCGACGAGGTTGAGTTCACCACGCCAAACGGCAAGGTGAAGAAGTACACCATTACCTCTATTACTCGCTAGACTGGCACAAAAGATTTTGGTCGCCCCGTGTCCGTCTGGCGCGGGGCGTTTTTACGTGGAGGATACATGTCCGAAGTAGAGAACAACATCGCTGGTAGCTCGGCCGCCGCTGACGCAACCGCCGCCGAGAACGTCGACGCAACCGAGGTCACCCCAGAGGCTTCCATCAACGACGAGCGCGCCCAGCGCCGTGCCCGTCGCCAGGCACTGCTTGATACCGGCATTGACCCATACCCAATCAAGTCCACCGTCACCGCTCACGTCGCTGAGCTGGAGGAGCGCTATGCTGACCTCGAAGACGGCCAGACTGGCGAGGAAGTCTATTCTGTGGCTGGCCGCGTTCGCGCCATCCGCAACCAGGGCAAGATCGCGTTTGTCGTGGTAGAGGACTACACCGGCCAGATTCAGCTCTTCTGTCGCATCAACAACCTTGACGAGAAGAACTGGGAGCTCCTGGGTCTTCTCGACCTTGGCGACATCATCGGCGCAACCGGCGCTATCATGCGTACGCGCCGCGGCCAGCTTTCCCTGGCAGTTACCTCGCTGGAGGTTCTCTCTAAGTCGCTGCGTCCTCTGCCTGAGAAGTTCCACGGCCTCACCGACCGTGAGGTCCGTTATCGCCAGCGCTACGTTGACCTCATCATGAACCCCGAGGTCCGCGACGTATTCCGCAAGCGTTCTCAGATCATCTCCATCATCCGCCAGTTCATGGAGGCAGACGGTTACATGGAGGTTGAGACCCCTGTTCTCCAGGAGATTCTTGGCGGCGCAAACGCAAAGCCGTTCATCACGCACTACAACGCGCTGAACACCGAGAACTACCTGCGCATTGCAACCGAGCTTCCACTGAAGCGCCTGCTTGTTGGCGGACTTGAGCGCGTCTACGAGCTTGGTCGTCAGTTCAGAAACGAGGGCACCGACCTCACGCACAATCCAGAGTTCACTTCCATGGAGGCATACGCCGCCTACTCTGACCTGGCCGGCATGCGCGAGCTGTCCCAGAACCTCTTCCAGGAGATTGCCCGCAAGGCTTGCGGCTGCGAGGAGGGCCACGAGGTCATTACTTATCAGGGCACCGAGGTTGACCTCTCCGGCAACTGGCGCGTTGCGTCCCTGGCAGAGATTGCGTCCGAGGTCACCGGCGAGGAGCTCTCCATTGACACCCCTGTCGAGAAACTCCGCGCAGTCCTGGACCGTTACGAGATTGAGTGGAATCCAGAGTGGCAGGCCGGCAAGCTGCTGTTTGAGATTTACGACGAGCTTGGCGAGAAGAGCATCGTAAACCCAACCTTTGTCTGCGATTATCCTGCAGAGGTTTCTCCGCTCACCAAGCGCAAGGCAGACGACCCTCGCCTGACCGACCGCTTTGAGCTCATTATCTGCGGCGCCGAGTACGCAAATGCATACTCCGAGCTCAACGACCCTGTTGACCAGGAGGAGCGCTTTGCCGCCCAGATGGAGGCCAAGCGCCAGGGCGACGAAGAGGCCATGGAGTACGATTACGACTTCATCCGCGCACTTGAGTACGGTATGCCACCAGCAGGCGGCATCGGCTACGGCATCGACCGCATGATGATGCTCTTCTGCGATCAGCCTTCCATCCGCGACGTTCTTCTCTTCCCACAGCTCAAGCCCGAGAAACGCTAAGAGCTTGGAACTTTAGCTGCCCCGCGCAGTACACAAACGTATCAGCCCGGTATCCGCTTGTTGCAGGTACCGGGCTTTTGTGTGCGGCGGCGGTGCCATGGAGCTCGCTGCGATGACTTCGCCGCTGAGCCTGCGACAGCGCGGTCTTCTCGGCAGCACGGGGTTCTCGCCTGGCGTTTGTGTGGTTCGTACGGAGGAGAAAAATCCAACGCGAGTCGTATGTTTGCAGAGCCTTCTGATGGGTATAAATCAGAAATATATAGAGAGTTTTGAGAGGTTTCAGCACATGTTTGATAAATTCACTGACAGAGCGCGTAAAGTCATGAGCTTGGCTCAGGACGAGGCTCGCGGTCTTGGCCAGATGTATGTTGGTACCGAGCACCTGCTACTTGCTCTCATCAAAGAGGGGGAGGGCATTGCTGCTCAGGCTTTGGCTAAGCTGGAGGTCTCGTATGACGAGGCTCTGGCAACCGTAAAAGAGCTCACCACGGGCGCAGGAGACCCTATTCCTGGTGGCCACATTCCGTTTACTCCTCGCGCAAAACGCGTGCTAGAGGACGCGTACAGAGAAACTATGACCCACGGTCAAAGTTATATTGCAACCGAGCACCTGCTTTTGGGCATTGTGTCCGAGGGTAATGGTCGCGCTATGGATGCCCTGCGTACCATGGGTGTTTCGGGCGACGCGGTAAGAAACGCTGTTGATGAGCTGGTTGCCCAGACTCCAGATGATGCACCTGCTGGTCCTCGTATGGCAGAGCCTCGCATTGAGGGTGGTATCTTTGGCATGCCTGTTGGCGCTGGTCAGATGCGTCCTAACGCAAACGACGACGCTTCCATGCTGGAGCAGTTTGGCCGCAACCTTACCAAGCTTGCCGCAGATAAAAAGCTTGACCCTGTCATTGGCCGTGACCGCGAGATTGAGCGTGTCATGCAG
Source organism: uncultured Atopobium sp. (assembly GCA_938038135.1). Classification (GTDB taxonomy): domain Bacteria; phylum Actinomycetota; class Coriobacteriia; order Coriobacteriales; family Atopobiaceae; genus Lancefieldella. The sequence continues at coordinate 3,693 of CALHQT010000004.1, read as the reverse complement.
GTTCTTGCGCGTCGTCAGAAGAACAACCCACTTATCCTGGGAGACCCTGGCGTTGGTAAGACAGCCATTGTTGAGGGCTTGGCTCAGCTCATTGCTTCCGGCAATGTTCCTGACATTCTGCGCGGAAAGCAGGTTTGGACGCTTGACCTGGCAAGCTTGGTAGCTGGCTCTAAGTATCGCGGCGAATTTGAGGACCGCATGAAGAAGGTTGTTGCTGAGCTGGAGAAATCCAAGAATGACATCCTCTTCATCGACGAGATTCATACCGTCATTGGTGCCGGCTCTGCAGAGGGCTCCATCGACGCCGCGTCCATCTTGAAGCCACCACTGTCTCGTGGAGAAATCCAGGTTATCGGCGCAACCACGGCAGAAGAGTATCGTAAACATGTCGAGAAGGACGCTGCATTTGAGAGGCGTTTCCAGCCTGTCAACATCGGCGAGCCAAACAACGACGACACCATTTCTATCATCCACGGTCTTCAGGACCGCTACGAGAAGCACCACCATGTTCACTATACCGAGGCTGCTATCAAGGCTGCCGTTGCGCTTTCTAGCCGCTACATCCAGGATCGCTTCCTGCCAGACAAGGCAATTGACGTCCTCGATGAGGCTGGTGCTCGCGCTCGCATCCACAAGATGAGCCTTCCACCAGAGATTGCCCAGGTAGACGCAGATCTTCTCCGCGTTCGTACCCAGAAGTCTGAGGCAGCAAGCGCTCAGGAGTTTGAGCAGGCAGCCCGTCTGCGCGACCAGGAGAAATCTCTGGTAGCAGAGAGGGATCGCCTGGAGACTGAGTGGCGCGAGCAGCTGGACAAGAACATTGTTACCGTTGACGAGGACGATATTGCAAAGGTCGTTTCTGGCATCACCGGTGTTCCTGTTTCTAACCTCACCGAGACCGAGGCTTCAAGGCTGCTTCGTACAGAAGACATTCTTCACCAGCGCGTTGTTGGTCAGGATGAGGCCGTTGTTAAGGTTGCAAAAGCAATCCGCAGAAGCCGTAGTCCTCTCAAAGACCCTAAGCGTCCTGGCGGCTCCTTCATTTTCTTAGGTCCCTCCGGCGTAGGTAAGACTGAGCTTGCAAAAGCTCTGGCAGAGTTCCTGTTTGGCTCCGAAGACGCCCTGCTTTCATACGATATGTCTGAGTACATGGAGCGCCACACCGTGGCCAAGCTGGTCGGTGCACCTCCAGGATACGTGGGCTACGATGAGGGCGGCGAGCTCACTAAGGCTGTCCGCATGCGTCCATATTCTGTCTTGCTCTTTGACGAGATTGAGAAAGCACATCCAGACGTCTTCAACATCTTGTTGCAGATTCTGGACGAGGGCCGCTTGACTGACGGTCAAGGCCGTCACGTGGACTTCTCCAACACGGTTGTCATCATGACCTCCAACATTGGCGCTCGCGAGATTGCCCGCACCAACACTATGGGCTTCTCGTCAGAGGGTTCTAAGGGTCTCTCCGACAAAGAGATTACCAGCCGTGTTATGTCTGAGCTCAAGCGTGGATTCCGCCCAGAGTTCTTGAACCGCGTGGACGAGATTGTTGTCTTCAAGTCGCTCTCTGCAGAGCAGCTTCGTGGCATTGTTGACCTCATGGTTCTTGAGCTGCGTGATCGCCTGATTGCCAACGGTATGTCCATTGAGCTCACTGAGGCTGCAAAGGACCTGATTGCCAAAGACGGAACCGATCCTGTCTACGGTGCTCGTCCGCTGCGCCGCACCATCCAGTCGATGATTGAAGACCCTCTGTCTGAGGAGCTTCTCTCTGGTCAGTGGGCTGCCGGAGACATTGTTGCTGTTGATGTTGACGCTGAGGGCAAGAAGCTTGTGTTCACCAAGACCACAGGCGTTATCCCTGAGCCTCGCAAGAAAGAGACAATGGCGCAGCTTGATCAGATGGATGTCAGCATGGGCCCATCCTCGCTGCCACAGGGTAGTGCAGGTGGGTCGTCTGATTTGATGTCTTCAGCTGAGTAAGTTAGTTCTGACCCGAGGTTCTGCCTCGGGTCTTTTTGTATTGCAGCTAACATGCGTGGTTCTCTTGGCGAGAAACCCGTCTTCTCAAAACCGTCACTACACGTGCCGGCAACAAAACCGTATACTTGAAACGTTGAAACAAATTGAAGTCATAAACGTACAAGAAATGCAAAACACAGCCTGTAAGCTGCACGTCATTGAGGGAGAGCCATGGAGCCAACGCAACTTGATCCAAGCGCAACAGAAAACGAGGACCGTATTGCCACTGCTCTAAAGATGACTGCCCCTGGTACAGCGCTCCGCGTTGCACTGGATATGATTATCGCTGGTCGCCTGGGCGCTCTCATTTGCGTGGGAGATACAGAAAACGTCCTTGCTGCGGGCGGAGATGGTTTCAAACTTGATGTTTCCTTCACGGCAAACCGATTGTTTGAGCTCTGCAAGATGGATGGCGCTGTGGTGGTGGACAAAGACCTCACCAGAATTCTGCGTGCCAACTTCCACCTCAATCCTGATGCAACGCTTCCAACTGCAGAAACAGGCACTCGCCACCGTACTGCCGCTCGCATGAGCTTGCTCACCAAGTCTATTGTGATTGCAGTGTCTTCTCGCCGTTCGTTGATTACGGTCTACGTTGATGGCCACGTTATTCCACTAAAGTCGGTACCAGCCATTATGTCTACCGTCAACCAGCTTTCGGTTGCCATGCAAAATACGCGCCAGCAACTTGATCGCGCACTTCTACGCCTAACCGCTCTAGAGCTTGATAACTACGTCACTCTGGGCGATGTAGCAGGTATTTTCTACCTGTTTGAGGTTCTTTTGAGCGCCGCTGACCAGCTTGATTCTTGTCTTTTGGAGCTAGGTAGCGAGGGAAAAACCACCGCTATGCAGCGCGAGGAATATTTGGGTGGCATCGACGAGGCTTATAACCTGATGATTCGCGACTACGCCGTAGATTCTTCCGCTGAAGAGGCGCGCGCCATTCGCCGCCGCTTCCACGAGACGGCTAATACTGAGCTTCGTTCCGCAGAAAGCGTCGGCCAGATTCTGGGCTACTCTGATGGCCGCGGAGAAGATGCATCTATGGAGCCTCTGGGTCTGCGCACACTTTCTCGCGTTCATGTGGTCAACGATGAGATTGCGGCCAGAATTGTTGACGCCTACGATAACCTGCAGCAGCTGCTTCACGTTGCAGAAAACGATACGTCTAGCCTTAAATCTCTGGGTGTCGAGAACCCCGGTGCACTTGCTAACAGTCTCCGCAGAATGTGGGGTAAGTCAGAATAATGACTGCAAGCAGCACCTGCGCAAAGGTTGTGTCAAAGCCACGTCCTTCTCGCCTTGTAACACATGGAGCAAAAGCCGATACCGTTGCCGTCATTGTGGCTGGCGGCATTGGCGAGCGCTTTGGATATCCTGACGGCAAGCAGTTTATTTCTGTCTGTGGTCTTCCGTTGATGAGCTGGTCAATCCTTGCGTTTGATCACGCCCCTAGTGTGGCTCACATTGTGATTGCTTGCTCTGACGAGAAACGCGCTGCAGTTCAAGAGGGTGTTTTGGGCAAGCTTGTACTCCACAAGCCTGTTCACTTTGCAACGTCTGGTGCCACCAGACAGGAATCGGTTTACAACGCGCTCCAGGTAGTGCCTGCCGGATATGATTTTGTTTCTGTTCATGACGCGGTTCGTCCGCTCATTGAGGTAGAGACCA
>CALHQT010000003.1:0-7968 GCA_938038135.1 uncultured Atopobium sp. | reverse complement strand
GATTGAAGGCCGCATGAAGGCGCCTGAGTACGTGTACTCGGTGGTGTCTTCGTATCGTCAGGCAATTGACGCTGCCGAGAAGGGCGTGGACAACCAAGCCGATGTGGCACGCCGCCACCGCTTGCTCAAGCGCTCATTTAACCGCGGTCTGACTAACGCGTACCTGCATGGTACCGCAGGCAACGAGATGATGAGCTATGAGCGCTCCAACAACCGCGGCGAGATTGTTGGTGAGGTTACCGGAGGGCGTCCACTTGAGGATGCTCTTGAGCGCAAGAGCGGCCTCAATGGTGGCCGTGTGAAGCTCCGCCGCTACAAACAGGCGGACGTTGACCTTATTGCTCACGCTCCCATTGGCAAGAATGATTTGCTTGAAATTAGGCCGCTCGATGAGCCTGACAAGTTCCTGACCGCTCTTTGTCCTGTTGACGTTGAGCCTGGTCAGACAGTTACCGTTCGCACTTCTCGCGTTATGCAGACCGGATCTACGGTACGCATAATTCGCTCCGAGGCAGCGCGTGTGGCAGCTGAGCAGATTTCTTCACTGGAATATCCTCGCAAACGTGCCGTTGACGTGGCTATTATTGCCCGCATTGGCCAGCCCTTCATCGTGGTGCTTACAACGGCAGATGGCGTTGCAAGCGCATCCGCTGAAGGTTTTGTGGTGGAGGAGGCTCGCACTAAGGCGGTAACCTCTGACGAGCTCATTGAGCACGTTGGTCGCATGGGAACCTCTCCGTTTGAGGCCGTAAGCTTTGACGTCCAGATGGATGACGCCTGCGGCATGAGCTTTAGTGCCGTTCACAAGGTCCGCGCTGCAGCATGTGAACAGCTGGAGGCGGCGCTTCTTGAGGAGTACCAGGACCGCGAGCATAAGATTGCTCCGCTTTCCCGTCTTGCCTATCAAAAGGAGCGAGAAGCTCAGGACAAAGAGAAGCTTTTTGCCTTTGATGAGGCTGCTGCAAAAACAAATGCGTCGCAGGCAGAAGTGTGTGTTCTGGTTGAGACTCCTGAGCAGGCACGCGTTGCGCTCAAGGCTGGGGCAGATCGTCTGTACGCAACAAGCGATGCGCTCGCAGAGACCTCGTGGCCAGAGGATCTTCTCGCCAAGGTGACGCCGTGGCTTGATGAGGTATGCCGCGAGATTGACCATAAGCGCCTGGATCCGTACGTTACTCCAGATAAGACGGTTGCTGTGGGCAACATCTCCGAGCTGGCGCTGGCTATTGAGCGCGGAGCCATCCCTGAGGTGCGCGAGTGCATTCCGGTCCACAACGACTACGCTCTGCAGGCGCTGGCCGACATGGGTGCAGAAGGCGTTTGGCTCAACTCCGAGCTGACTCTCCAAGAGATTTGTCACCTGGCGAGAAACGCCTCGATTCCTGTGGGTTATATGGTCAGCGGCCGTATTCGCACCATGACAACTGAGCACTGTATTTTGATGTCTACGGGCAAGTGCATTCACGATTGTGATGCCTGCAAGCTGCGTCTTGAGGAGCACACGCTCAGAGGCATTGACAACGATTACATGCCGGTCAGGACCGATAGGCACGGTCGATCTAAGATTTGGAGCCCTAAGCTCTTTGACGGCGTGCCAGAGATTGCCGAGATGCTCTCTGCCGGCGTGAAGCGCTTTATGGTAGACGCAACGCTTCTGAGCACGGAGCAAACACAGGAGGCTACCTCTCGCGTGGCTGCTGCGATTGCGGCAACAGCGTCGGGTACATCATTGCCTGCACGTCTGAAAGATGCGTCAGTTGGACATCTTTTCTCGCCAATTGGATAGTGCAGAAATAAGTTTGGAATTTTGGGTAGGATACCCATGTTGTAAGTTATGGGCGCATCCGCGCTTGAAGAGTTTGAATAGGAGCAAACATGGCCATTAATCGTGACCTTTTGAATGCAACCCTTGATGTTATCCGTCAGAGCCTTCAGACCGATGGCGGCGACGTTGAGCTTATCGATGTAAGTGATGACGGCACCGTTACGCTTGAGATGACTGGCTCTTGCGCTGGATGCCCTATGTCTGCATATGACATGTCTGAGGGTATTGAGCGCATCCTGATTGAGCACGTTCCTGGTGTAAAGCGCGTTCAGCCTGCAATGCTGTAAGTTATCGCTCGGCGTCAAAAAGTGAACGTTTGGCGCTTATCGGTTGTGAGCTTCATGCGCATAAACGTGTTTTTTATGCAGAGAAGTTGTGGTGAACCATAATTGACCTGCGTAATTACAAAATTTATATATCACGCCCCGCACATTATTGCGTAGGGCGTGATATTTTATATAAACGGATAATTAGTTTTTCTGACCATACATTTGTATGACGTAAGAAAGGTGGACGTTGTGGTTCTTTCTGATTGCGACATTAAAGCCGAGATTGCTGCTGGTCGTATCGTTATTGAGCCTTTATGCGAGAAAAATGTGCAGCCTGCATCGGTTGACGTATGTCTTGGCTCAAACTTTAGAATTTTCCGCAATTCTACGCACACCTCAATTGACCCACTTGTAGCTCAAGAGGGTCTTACTGAGTCAATTGATGTTCCTGAGGGAGAAGTTTTTGTTCTTCATCCTGGTCAGTTTGCGCTTGGTACTACGCTTGAGCGCATTGCTATTCCTGACGATATCCTTGGCAAACTTGAAGGTAAGTCTACCTTGGGTCGCTTAGGCCTTATGATTCACTCAACTGCAGGTTATGTTGATCCAGGTTGGGACGGAGAGCTCACATTGGAGCTTTCTAATGTTGCTAACCTTCCAATCATTTTGCATCCTGGCATGAGGATTGGTCAGCTTTCCTTTGAGCGTATGAGCTCTCCTGTTGAGCGTCCTTATGGCTGCAAAGATCTTGGCAGCCATTATCAGGGTCAGCGCGGAGCAACTCCTTCGCATGTTCTTTCAAAGTAGTTTTAGTAAGTAGGACGTATTGTGTGGCTTGATGCTTTCTATCATTCATTAAACCCAGTAGCGCTTTCACTGGGTCCGCTATCTATCAGGTGGTATGGTCTGGCATATCTCGTGGGCTTTGTGCTTGCTGGCGTAGTTATGTATAGAACTGCTCAGCGCTGGAAACTTAACGTTACCCTTGATGACGTACTTAATTTGATGGTCGGCATCTCGTTTGGCGTTATTGTTGGCGCCCGTCTGTTCTACGTTATTTTCTACGGCGCTGGTTATTACGTGGCTCATCCACTTGATGCATTTGCCTTAAGTCAAGGTGGTATGAGCTTCCACGGTGGCCTTGTAGGCGCTGTTGTTGGCGGCTCTATTGTCTGTAAGGCATCGGATCTCTCTATCCCTACCATCTGTGACCTGGGAGTTATTGGTGCGCCGCTTGGTCTTTTCTTTGGACGCTGCGCAAACTTCATTAACGGTGAGCTTTGGGGAAAGCCAACAGATTTGCCTTGGGGAGTTATGTTTGAGACGGGAGGAGCGGTCTATCGTCACCCTTCTCAGCTCTACGAAGCACTTCTCGAGGGTCTTGTGATGTTTGTCATTTTGTACGTCCTTTCTAGGAAGTATCCTCCTCGTCCACAAGGAACGTTCATTGGAACGTTTTTGATGCTCTATGGCATTTTTAGGTTTGTCGTGGAATTTGTCCGTGTTCCTGACGAGCAGCTTGGCTATCTCTTTGGCAGCTTTATTACCATGGGACAGCTACTCAGTCTGCCTTTAGTTGTACTTGGAATAGTGGTGCTTGTTATGGCAAGAAGGCTAAACTCACCACAAGTTGGAAGGAATTAGAAGCATGTTTAAAAAGGCGCTCAATAGCCTTTTCTCCATACTTTTAGTGCTTGCGCTCTTACCAGCTCCTGCATTCGCAGAAGCAGCGGGGGAGTTGACCACTACTGCTACTGCAACCTCCTCAGCAGAGAATGCTCTTACTGCTCAGGACAACGCTTCTGGTACGGAAGCTGCTTCTGGTACGGTAGAAGCTACAACTGGTGCAACCACAACCTCTGAAGAGACAGGTCCTGGCGTTGCAGCAACCACAAATGAGACTGACTATCCACACAAAACGCTGGACCAGGCAGTAGAAACTCTGACTAATTCCTTCTATAAGCCAAAACCTCGCTATGGGGTAGATACTAACCTCAACACCATGGTTGCAGAAGAGCTGCGTCGCATTGGTGCTGGAGAGGTTAACGTTAGAGTGGCATCTGTTCAGATGTCTTCGACAGCCTCATATGCTCACGCAGGCATTTCTACTGATTTTGCGACTAATGGTTCTATTGAGTACTTCTGGATGGATGCGGCCGGTTTTACTAACCAGAGAAGCACTCTTATCCTCCGTCAGGCAAAAGTTACCTTTGAACTTTCTAAAGACGGAAAGACCGTCCAATATACCTGCAATGTTTTAATTCCTTGGGATGAGGCAAAATCTCAGGCGCAACTTGCTGACGTATCTCAAAACCTTGCGCCATCATACGCGGCAGGACAGAATGAATCTTCTGTAACTTCAGACTTTACTCTTCCACATAAGCTTGTTTCCGCAGATGGAAACCAACTTTCATGGTCTAAGGTCACTTGGACTAGCTCAGATACCTCTGTAGTTCGCGTTGATGGATACGGCACTGAGCCCTATAAGGCAACAGTTACCCGCGGCATTCGTGACAAGCAGGTAACGCTGACTGCAAATGTCTCTTTGAGCAGCTCAGACGCTCCTCAGACAAACTATCAGAAAACCTTTACCACAACGGTTCCCGGAGACCCTTCGGCTATTACCGACGCACAGAATAATCTGTTGAGGCGTATTAACAGGCGTTTCTCGGCATCAAGCATTAAAGATGTGTATACCAATCACTCCATTAATGCTCAGGCGGTTACAGACGACCTGCAGATGCCTACGCCAAAGAACTTTGGTCTGGACGGAAAGCGCTATCAGTTTACGTACACTTCCTCCAATGCTGCTATCACGTTCAATGGCTATAGGGGAACGGTGTACCAGCCTCTGCCTTCTGCTTCCGCGCAGCAGGTAGACATCACTCTGACCGTTACCGATAAAGAAAATCCTGAGGTATCAGTCTCTAAGGCTCTTACCGTTACCGTAAGCCCGCTTAATCAGGCTGACATTGATGCAGAGCTTGCTTTGATGAATGAGTCTAAGGCTCATTTCTGGGATGCACTTGCTACTCCTTCTGGTCAGCAGAATAAGCAGGATAGCGTTTCTGAGTCTCTGGCCACGCCAAACAAGTTCTATCGTGCTGCTGACGGTTCTTTGACCTGGTCGTATGACGTAAACAATACCGATAAGACCGCAAGTGGCATTGTGCCTTCCGAGTTCCCAACGTATGACCCCATGGGTCCTGCTGATCAGGCGCGCACCTACAGCTCTTCTCAGCCAACAATCATCCAGAACGAGAATCTTGTTCTCGCACAGACTCCTGAGTACAACACGTCTGTTACGGTTTCTGCGCTTCTTTCAAGTGCACGTTATTCTCGCTATGCAAGCTTGTATCCAGATAATGAGCAGTTCCAGGCCCTTACTAATCAGAAGGTCTCTGCCACCTTTACCGTGGCAGGCGAGAAGGGCGCTCGACCTGTAGAGGAAGACCCAGATCCAAGTCAGCTTGTTTCCGTCACTCTTTCTGTAGTAGGTCTTGATAAAGACGGTAAGCCTCAGCACTGGGCTCCTACGCAGACTATTGAGGTTCGTAAGGGTACCACTGCTGACAAGGTAACGTATGACTACCTGAAGAATAATGGCCTTATCTACGATGCGGCGGGCGGGTATCTATCTTCTATTACGTCTCCTGCACAGGGTTTGACACTTGCAACAGCTCAGGTCAATGGTGCCTATAAGTGGTGGCAGTTCTTTGTGAACGGCCAGCTTTCGGACAAGATGGCAAATAATGTTACCTTGGACGAGAACACAACTATTACCTGGACATATGGTGGACAGGATAGCTCCATTCCAACTCCTCAAAAAGAGTTGGTTATCAATCCATTTGCTGAGCACCCTAACTACGATGCATCTTGGAGCGGTTTTGGTAGCGGAAACGGTTCCACTACTACGCAGAGCACCCCAATTAACTCTGCAGCCTTGCGCTGGAGTGTTACTGAGGGAACTCAGAATACACCTGGATTTATTTCTGATCAGGTCATTGTTAAAGACACTGTCTATTACGTGAGTGGTTCTACTCTCAAAGCAGTTGATGCTGCAACAGGTAACCTTATTGCCGAGGCACAGATTGGCTCGAAGGTCTCGTACTTTGCACGTCCTCTGTACGTTAATGGCATGATTGTTGTTGCTACCGATGATGGATGTCTTACCGCATTCTCGGCAACAACTATGGAGTGCATCTGGAAGACAGAGCCGCTGGATACCACCAATGCGCTGCAATCTGTTTCTAGCCTGACGGTTAATAACGGCACCATCTTGGCTGAGTTTACTAAGATGAGTGGATTTGACGCAGCTGGTGGCTACATGGTTGCTGTTGACGCTACAACTGGTGCGCTTCGCTGGAAGCAGAATGCACAGCCTGCAAATATTCCTGGAGCAACCTCTGGTCAGCCTGCAGGTTATTACTGGTCTGGCGCAGCGGCTTCTGGCTCTGACTTTATGATTGGCGACGAGTCCTCCTCTGTCAGACTTATCAGCGGTACAACCGGCGCCATTGAGGCCGAGCTTAACCTTGGTTCACCAATTCGCGCAGGTATTGTTCCTGTCTCCGTTGATCAAAACGGTAACGGAACCTATCTTGCCGTAACCAGAAATGACGGTACGCTGCACCTGATTAGAAGAAACGGTTCTTCTCTTGTTGAAGAGAAGCAGGTCAAATTTGCAGCTGAGTCTACCTCTACGCCAACAATCAGCGGCTCTAACGTCTTTGTTAATGGCGTTGACGCTGAGGGCTACGGAACAATTTCCGTCATTTCTCTGGACACCTTTACGGTGACTGACCAGGCTCGCGCTGGAAAGGGTAAGTCTCAGAGCACGCCTCTTGTTTCTGTTCAGCAAAACGGTACCTATGCGTACTTCACCGTAAACGGTCTACCTGGCGGTGTATGGGTCTACAAGCTGGGCTCTGGCCGAGCAGCTCAGATTTACACTCCTGATAAAGATCACCAGAACTACACCACATCGTCGGTCATTGCAGATTTTGAGGGCAATCTTTACTACACCAACGACTCCGGCACGCTTTTCTCGCTTATTAATCAGAAACCTTCTGGCGAGAATACCCAGCCATCTGGAGACATTTTTAGCAGGACAGATTCCACAGCTACAAACGCGCCAGCTCAAGATCCTTCATCTCCAGCTGCGCATGAAACTTCCTCGACCACCTCTACGAGTGCAGGTGAGGAGGTTACAAAGGCTCCATCTGAGAACAAGACTGCAGATAACAACTCTGACGAGAAGCAGCTTCCACCTACTGAATACTCAAATAAGCAGGCCGCTGCCCCACAGCAGGTGTCCTCTGCGCCTACCATTCCACTTCTGAGTGTCTTTGGTTTCTTTGCTTCTGCAGCAGTCCTTGCAGTGTTCGTAGCGTTGCTTAAGAAAGAAACCGCTGCAATTCACCATGTTTCCAATGGCCGAGGCCAGGTGAGATAGTGGTTAAGCTCACAAGAGAATCCAAACGGATTCTCTATTTGGCAGCATCAATAGTATCTTTTGTGTTCATGCTTTTCTTTGCATGGACATTAGTCCAGTATTTCTTTACGCCCGCTTCAAGCACTTCTGCTCAAGAAGCTCCTACCGCACAAGGTCAGACGGTAGCAGGTGCTTCTGGCACGCAAACAGACTCTCAGACGGCACAGTCGCAAGGAAGTTCTGGTTCAGATGCTCAATCAAATGCTGATGCGTCTAAAACGCAGGATTCTTCTAATCAGAAAACGTCGGAACCTTCTAACACTGGTAACTCAACAAACGCTGTAGCTGCTCCTCATAAAGAGAATAGTGCGCTTTCTGTAAGTGTTACGGTTGACGGCTCTGCAGCCAAAGGGTCTTCATTTACTGTCAACCTCAAGGTG
>CALHQT010000002.1:0-7965 GCA_938038135.1 uncultured Atopobium sp. | reverse complement strand
CATGTTCTCTGTGGACCAGACCCTTCTGATGACTCAGTAGTAGCCTTGGCTAAACGAGTTCTAACTGGACTAGAGAAGAAAGTTGGCACAAGAGAAATAACGCGTCGCATTGTTTTGGCATGTGCTTCAGATGCTCATACTATGCCGGAGATTGTGCATCGATACATTCGTCTTGCATTCTCCTATGGTGTAGGAGCCCTTGAAGATATTGCAGACCCAACCGTGGCAGAGTTTAATGCGCTGGCTAGGCAGGTAGAAACTGAACGAGAGCATACGCGGCAATTTGTGCGGTTTTCTCGCATGTCAGACGGCTCTTTTATGTCTGTGTTTCAGCCTAATGCAAACGTAGTACCACTAACCTGCAATTACTTTGTCAAACGGATGAGTACAGAGCGGTTTTTTATTGTTGATCCAGCTCATCATATAGTCAGTTTTTATGCACCAGAAATGAAGACCTTTGGAACAATTCAGCTGGACGATGCCTCTTTGGAAGAACTGCTCTCTAGAACAGACCTTGCAACTGATGAGAAATACGTGCAAGCCATGTGGAGGCGCTTCTATGAGGGAGTTGGTCTAGAGGGTCGCGGGCCTGCAGAAAGAGGATATGACTTGCGCGCTCATTGGATGCCAAAGCGTGTATGGCAAGGACTCCCTGAGCTTACCGCAACCACAAGTGCAGAAGCTGCGCGTAGCCAAGGCGTACCCGCTCGCTATCAGGGACGAGAAAACAGAAAGGATGTGCATCATATAGAACAAAAGCAAACATTCTGCAAAGAGCTTACTTCTGGGTTATAAAGCTGGCGCTTAAGACGACTGATAACAAAAAAGCGCCCAGCAGAGCTGAGCGCTTATCAGTACAAAGGTAATGGCCTAAGACTTAGTCAAGGTCGTTGAAGTCACCAGCTGCAGGTGCTGGTGCAGAAATCTGAGTCTGCTGAGCTGCAGGCTGAGCAGCATTCTGGGAACCAGTTGGAGCATTGTTGGCAAGAACAGTCTCTGGGAAGACAGAGTCTGCGTCATCCAGGAAGTGCTGGAGAAGCTTACGGTACTCAGCGCGGAAGTCCTCACGGGACTGCTTGAGGCGATCAATCTCATCAAGCTCAGTCTGCTTCTCTGCAAGAGCCTGACGGATAACCTCACGAGCCTTCTGGTCTGCCTCGTTGCGAATGCGCTCTGCGTTTGCACGAGCGTCTGCAACAAGCTTATCTGCGCTCTGCTGAGCAACAATGAGGACCTGAGAAATCTGGTGCTCAGATGCAGCAATAGCTGCAGCGTTTGTCTCCTCAACAGAAGGAACGCTTGCGTTCTCCTCAAGGTTTGCAACCTGAGCCTGTGCTGCAGCAAGCTGCTGCTCAGTGCTGGTCAGACGGCCCTTAAGGTCAGCGATCTTTTGAAGCATTGCATCAACCTCAGAAGAGAGCTGCTCAAGAAATGCGTCAACTTCCTCTGGATTGTAGCCGGTCTCAGCAGGAGAGAATGTCTGCTGCTCGATGTCTGCTGGTGTGATTGCCATCTTTGTTCCCTTTCAGTCTGCGAGTAGACGTACCACACATCATAACTACTCAGTTTGTAATTAAAGACAAACTAGTTTCTTATATTAGTATAAAGCCCAGCGTCGAAATGGCAAAACGTCCCACAAGATTAAGCACAAAAAGTGCAACAATCGGTGAGAGGTCAACGCCAGAAATTGGAGGAATTACGTTCCTAAACACACTGAGGTATGGCTCAACAATTTTGCCAATTCCCTCAAGGACGTGATTGAACTTGTCATTAGAAACGGTAATCCAAGAGGACAGGCACCATACCACAATGCAGAAGCTGTAAATCCTCAACAAAGTATAGAGCGAGTTCAAGACATAATACGAAAACACAAAAACCTCCAGTTACCTGGTAATCTCGCCCTCATCAGCAAGCTTATCCAGATCAGACTGAGATAAAGAAATGCCATGAGGAAGTACAGCAAAAACGCGGTCAGCAACTTCTTCAACAGCGCCGTCAAGTCCATAAGAAAGACCAAAACTGAAGTCCAAAATTCTTTTAGCAACCTCAATGTTGGTGTTCTTAAAGATAAGGACAACTGGCTGACCAGTACGAACACGGCGAACTACCGACTGAACATCGTCATAAGAAACAGGACGAAGAACATATGGTGGCAGCTGTCCAGAATAGCTTGTACGGCTCACAGGACGAAGACCAATATCACCAGGAGTTGGCAGATTTGGGCTCACAGTATGCTCGTAAGAAGGAGTGTATCCAGAAGGCTCCTGACGAGATGCATACGCAGAAGCACGGGAGCGCATATCCTGCTGAGGATTATAAGAAGCAGCCGGATTGGTGCTAATTGGCTTACCAGAGCGTGTGTAAACAGAAACACTCTCTGCCTCTGGTCTGGATGGATTACCCAGCAGTCTATTGGAAGAGCCTTGCTGTGCACGATCATCGTACGAACGAGGAGAAGCTTCATCTACCTCGTCATAGCCCTCATCGCCGTAATACTCATCGTCGTAGTACTCATCGTCCTGACCACCACGAAGCTTTGCTCTTAGCGTATCAAGAATACTCATCATTGTGCCTTTCTGTAACGCACGTAACTTCTTACTACTGTATCAAAAACTTGCAACTATTTTAGTGCCCACTCAACGTATAGGCTGGGTCAAACAATACTCGACCCAGGCGAATAGTCGTAGAGCCCTCTTCAATGGCATACGTAAAGTCATCACTCATGCCACAAGAAAGAACATCTAACTTCAAACCAACTTGTTGGCTCAAGCGATCACGCAATTCTCGAAGTCCTGAGAATGTTCTCTTGGCGCGCTCTGGATCATCTTTTGGTGCCATAGTCATCAGACCTACAACAGAAATGTGCGGAAGCTCAACAATCTTTTGAATAGACTCAGACACTTCTTCTGGCGAGAAACCCGATTTTGAGGCTTCAGCGGAGACGTTTACCTCAAGTAAAACAGATTCCTCAGTACCCTTTACCTCAGCACGCTTTGAAACCGCCTCTGCAAGATGTTCGGAAGAAATTGAATGAATGTAGCGAACCTTACCAACTACCTGGTTAATCTTGTTCTTCTGAAGATTACCAATCATGTCAAAAGATATCTCAGACGCAAAAGGAGTTTCAGATAAACACGTCAGTTTATGTGTCAGCTCTTGTGGGCGATTCTCGCCAAAAACCCTATAGCCCGCGTTATAAGCTGCAAAGACAGCCTCAACAGGAACGGTTTTGGAGACAGCCACAATTTCAATCTCAGAGGCGCTTCTGCCGGACTTTTTTGCAGCATCCGCCACAAGTGACTCAATCTGAGCTCTACGAGCCTTTATAAACTCAAGATATTCGTCTGAATCGTACGTCATAGCCATCATCTCTTGCGGTGAATACATCAACATCTTACGTAACGTTTAACGACTTTTGTCGTAGACCTAAACGCCTTCTCCGATAGCGCTAAACGTCTTCTACCCTACTTTGACGCCATGTAAGCAACAGCCGCGTGTCTTCCGCACTTGCCATGCTCTGCTCGGTACGAGAAGAACCGCTCAGTTGTAGAGGCGGTCGAGTCAGTAACCTCTTCGATAGCAGACGCGCGTACACCAGCATCTACCAGTGCGGCTCTGACGGCATATCCAAGATCTAAGTACCTCTCGCCAGATGCACGGTCTACAACGCCGGGACCAAACTCTTGTGAGAACATCTGAATGAGCTCCGGAGAAACCTCGTAGTCAGCGCCGCCAATGTGCGGACCAATATATGCTTTGACCTCGGAAGATTTGGCGCCAGTTGCCTGGCAAAGCGCCTCGGTTGCGCGCGCAGAAATGCGGGCAATTGTGCCTTTCCAGCCAGAATGCGCCACCGCAAATCCGCCGGGAGCTACAAGAATTACGGGCACACAATCGGCAAACGCCAACATCACAGGCGTATTTTGAACCGTACATACTATGGCGTCTGCACCAGTTTCTGCCTCAGCTTGAGCCTGTTCAAAAGCCTCTGGTGTATTGGAAGTCAGACAAACTACCTTGCTTCCATGTACCTGATGAGGAATAAGGAGTTGCGAGAAAAACTCGCCAGCTCCAAGAGCCTCTAAGACCAGCTGGCGATTCTTTTGCACCTGTTGCAGATTGTCTCCACACCTACTGCCCAGATTAAGGGAACTAAACTCCCCTTCTGAAAAACCGCCAGTACGCTCAGTAAATGCGAGCGTGACCCCGCATGGAACCTCAGGATCCATGAGCAGGGTCACGCCGTGTAAGCACTGTCTATTCAGCGCGCACATGTTTAGATGCGGCTACGCTTAAGGAAGTCTGGAATATCAAACTCTTTCTCATTAGAAGAGTTATTGGTGCGAGCAGGCTGTGGCTGAGCAGTCACAGGACGAGTTGGCTGTGGCTGAGCAGGACGGCTTGGACGGCTGACGCTCTGAGTGTTCAGAGTTGGAAGCTGCTGCTGAACGTTAGAGTCATTGAAGCCAGTTGCGATAACGGTTACGCGAACCTGATCGCCCAGGGACTCATCAACAACAGTACCAAAGATGATGTTTGCATCAGGATCAACGTTCTTAGCAACCAGGTCAGCTGCCTCGTTAATCTCCTGAATACCAAGGTCTTTGTTACCAGCAATAGAGAGAAGAACGCGGGTTGCGCCCTCAATAGAGCTCTCAAGCAGGCGGCTAGAGATTGCCTCAGTTGCAGCATCAGCAGCGCGGTTATCACCAGCAGCAATACCAATGCCCATCATTGCGCTACCTGCGCCCTTCATGATGGTGCAGACGTCTGCAAAGTCGAGGTTGATCAGACCAGGAACAGTGATGAGGTCGGTAATACCCTGGGTGCCCTGGCATAGAACGTCGTCAGCCATGCGGAATGCCTCAAGCATGGTGGTCTTCTTCTCAGAAAGATCAAGCAGACGATCGTTTGGAATAACGATGAGCGTATCAACGTTCTCGGAAAGAGTCTTGATTCCGTCAGCTGCGGAACCATAACGACGACGACCCTCGAAGGAGAATGGCTTGGTAACAACGCCAACGGTCAGTGCGCCAACGTCATTCTTTGCAATATCAGCAACAACTGGAGCAGCGCCGGTACCAGTACCGCCACCCTCGCCAGCAGTGATGAAGACCATATCAGCGCCAGCAAGTGCTGCCTTGATCTCATCGCGGCTATCCTCTGCTGCCTCTTTACCAACCTCAGGGTTAGCGCCAGCGCCAAGGCCCTTGGTGATGTCAGTACCGATGTGAACCTTAATGTCAGCATCGGAGATTGCAAGTGCCTGTGCATCGGTGTTTACAGCAACGAACTCAACGCCACGGATGCCTTCTTCAATCATGCGGTTGACAGCGTTAGTTCCGCCGCCACCAACGCCAACAACCTTGATAACAGCAAGATAGTTGTTAAGGGTATCGGTGTCCTTAATCATGTCTTCCTCCTTGAGGCACGCTTGTGCCCGTTTGTCCCGGAGCGCGACTGCGCTTAGGCTACGTTTATGCGCTCGCAGAACCGCTGTATAAAACCCTAAACCTCAAGTTAAGGCTTACGCTTCATGCAAAGCGGGGTATATTTGCACAACTCACCCTTGCAAGTCAAATAATATGTAGAAATTGTGAAGAAAGCTGGTAAACGGTAGGAAAAAATAGCCTAACGGCGCGTGGTAGTACCGCGTTTCCCTACGAAACACCAGAACCAGACTGAACGTTTCCGGTAGAAACTCGCCTATAGGTTGGGCTTGCAGGTGTTCTCACGTTCAGGTACGTAAGCTCTCCTGGGAACTGCTTAAGCATTGCCAGAATCACTTTTTCTTTGTCTGCAATCTGTGTTGGAGAGCCTAGGGCAACCTGCACACCATTGGTAAGCGTGACAGAGATTGCATCAACGCTACTAGCTGAGTAACTTACAATCTGTGACGTGAGCTCTGACGAGAACGTAGACTGATACTGCATAACCGCTTGAATTTCTGCGTCTGTTGCTGTGGTGCCTGCTACAGGAGAAACCGTTGCAGGAACATCGGTAATCAGCAGCTCACCTTCTGAGGTTGCCTTCTCAAGCGCAACGGTGGCGGTAGTTTTTCCTTCTGGAACGTTCAGCTGATCTGCCTCAAGCCAGACGTTATTCTCGCCCAAATACCATGCAACAGGGCCAGAAGAAAGCGCCACTATGGCTGTGACCTTACGTTCTGTGATGGTGATGCGCAGCGTATTAGGGAACTGTCTCTCGTACGTTGCGGACGCCACCCAAGGATCTTTCTGGAGTTCTTCAGTGATAAGGGACTCGTCCATATTGAGCAGCGTTGTTCCCTCTTCTACTGCAATGAGCTTTTGGATTTGCTCGTTAGTAACGTGCTCTGTGGGCTCAACCTGAATGTTGGTAATAGCAAAGACTGAGGAAGAGCGTAGGACGAGAAAAGCGATGCCAGCAAGAATGGCCAGACTCATCAAGACAATGAGAACCGTACGTACTGCCTTAAACGATACTTTTCTGCTGTGTTTAATACGCTCGGCACGAGCCTGAGCAGCAGTTTTTGTAGCGTTATTTGGCTTTTTAGAAGAAATCTTTTTAGTAGAAGGCTTGGCATCAGAACCCACGGCCTCAACCTTTGGCTTAGGCTTAAAAGCCTTACTCATAAAAGAAGGCTTGGTTGCCCCTGCCGCCTGAGTAGTTCCAGACGATAAAGGCTCCCTCTTTGTGCCCTTACGGCGTGTTGGTTGCTTTGAAGTATCTTCTGCCATATCTTCCCTATGCCCCAAAACCCAGAAGTTTAACCTCTGGTTGAAGATCAATGTCAAACTTTTCTTGCACGGCATCGTGTGCCCTGCGCATGAGCGCAATGACATCTGAAGCTCTGGCGTTGTCGGTATTCACAATAAAGTTTGCATGGATATCGGAAATCTGTGCGCCACCCTCTGTGGCTCCCTTAAGACCGCACTCTTCAATAAGTGCCCCGGCAGACCTACTACCTGGATTCTTAAAGACAGAACCGCAGCAAAGCTGACCAGTTGGTTGCGTGTTTCTTCTACGCTGCAAGAGTGTATCCATGCCAAGAGCAACTTTAGGACGATTAGACGCTGTCAGCGCAAACGTTGCCTCAAGAATAATCTCGTCTGGCGCAAACGTGGTATAGCGATAACCCCATTCAATCTCAGAAGCATCGTAACGCACAAGACCCTTACCAGGCTTAAGTACCACGCAATCACGGACGGCTTTACCAATCCAATCATGCCTGGTACCTGCGTTCATCGAAAGAGCGCCGCCGATAGTTCCGGGGATACCAGCACACATCTCAAGGCCAGAAAGACCTGCTTTCATGGCCTCATTGCACACGCGTGCCGTAAGCGCACCTGCACCTGCAGTAATGAGGTTATTCTCGCCAACTGAAATGGTAGAAAGCTCATCGTCGAGCACAATAACGCAGCCGTTGTAGCCCTTATCAGAGACAAGGATGTTTGAACCTTTGCCCAGAAGCACCCAATCAACTCGATTAGCTGCGAGCACCTCAAGCACGCGCACCAGTGCCACGTGGCTGTGAACAGCAGCAAAGAGCGACGCCTTACCGCCAATCCTGAAGGAGGTATGGTGGCTCAGCGGCTCATCTTGCTTAATTGTTGCATCAAGGGCCCCAGAAAGGCTTACATAGGCGTTAAACAAGCTCACAGCAGAGGTCCTAGTTGCTCTGAAGACGCTCTTTGAGTGCGCGGATAAACATTGGACCAATCTGAGTGACGTCGCCTGCGCCCTGAGTAATCAGCAGATCTCCTGGCTGAACCGTATCAAGAAGGTCGGCGATAAGATCGCGGCGAGAAGGAATATAGCGCACGTCAGGAACAGTATTGGCAGCCTGGACTTTTGAAGAGACGGTCTTGCCTGAGACGCCTGGAATAGGTAGCTCACCTGCGGAGAAGACATCCATGACGCGCAACACGTCAATGCCGTCAAACGCGTGAGCAAACGAATCTGCCAAGTCCTGTGTTCTGCTAT
>CALHQT010000001.1:0-1168 GCA_938038135.1 uncultured Atopobium sp. | reverse complement strand
GCTCCTGAACCCTGCTCTTGTGCATCGTGCATTTTAGCGGAGCACATGATGAGGCGATATTTCCGGGAGCGTTTTCTTCATCTTAAATTGTTACCAGATGAAGAAAACGCTCCCGGTTTGTGTATTCGCTTGCCAGAACACCCTATTCATGGGTTGCCAGGTGCTTGAGTTTTCCGTTCCAATGTGGCAGTTCGTGCACGAGAAACTCTGGTTTGAGCGGATAATCCGCCAGGGAATCGAGCGGCAGCCAGACACAGGGGTAGCGATGCTCCTCTTCGCAGGTGGTTATCGGAACCGCTTCAGAATCAACCTCCACGAGGTAGTGAAATTCAATGCGGTGATTCGGTACACCGTGCACTGTGAAAAGGTGCTCTCCTACGAACGCAAGCTGCCGAACTGTGCAGTCGATGCCTAGTTCTTCGCGTACTTCGCGACGCACCGCATCCGCGCTGTGCTCACCAACTTGTACAGCGCCGCCGGGCACAAAATATTTGCCGTCGTGACTGTAGGCCAAGAGCTTACCGGCGTGTACGATTAGTGCCGAAGCTCGCACACCGTACTGATATCCTGCAGCTGTCGTTCGAAAATCCATACCTTTATTATCTAACTGCGTATTGTATACAGTTTCGCCAAACGCTCATTGGAGGGTGTCATCGACAGTAGATCTTGGCACATCCTGTATCCTTGGAGATTGAGTAAGCATCTTAAAAATGGGCGACCATCTTGGGTTCAAGCTGGGTGCAGTCCGTTTCCTCGACGATAAGAAAGTGATCACGGCTCGTGTTCAATTCTCTCTCTGACCGTTTGACGGCAACCTTTAAAAACCTGCGTGGCAAGGGCCGCCTCTCTGAGGCAGACATTGACGCAACCGTCCGCGAAATTCGCCGCGCCCTGCTGGATGCGGATGTCGCCGTGCCTGTTGTCCGTGAATTCGCCGCACATATTAAAGAGCGCGCCCTCGGTGCTGAGGTCTCAGAAGCGCTCAACCCTTCACAGCAGATCGTCAAGATTGTCAACGAAGAGCTTATTACCATTCTGGGCGGACAGACTCGCCGCATTAACATGGCTAAGACCGGTCCCACCATTATTATGCTGGCTGGTCTACAGGGTGCCGGTAAAACCACGTTGGCGGGTAAACTCGCAAAGTGGCTCAAGGGGCAGGGGCATA